>JAOAQY010000107.1 GCA_025210965.1 Tissierellales bacterium | reverse complement strand
TCGCCAACCCCGTAATTTCCAACTACATTTTTTATCTGAATCAATCCGTGATATTTGCCATCAACAGCAACTAAAAGTCCCATTTCTGGTCTCTCTGCATATATTATACCTTTGACTCTATCGTCTCTAGTATATGGCGAGTTCGATGATAACACATTGTATATCTTAGTTGTCGCACAAAGTCTCTCTGACCTATCTATATACATGGCTACCCAATAGCTCTTGCCAGCTTCTACTTTTTGTCTTTGCTCCTTGTATGGAAGTAAAAGGTCTTTATCCAATCCCCAGTCCAAAAACGCTCCTATGTTAGTTACTTCTTTTACCTGAAGTTTCGCTATAGTATCGCAAGTAATCTTTGGGTGCTGAGTAGTAGCTGTCAGTCTGTCTTCCGAGTCTTTGTAAATAAATACTTTTATAGTGTCTCCTTTTTTCATCTCATCTGTTACGAATCTATTCGGAAGTAATACTTCATCTTCCTCTTCATCTATTAGATAAAATCCGTAATCGCATCTTCTTCCGATCTCTAATTCTTGATATCTTCCAAGTTTAATCATATGTATCCTCTCTCTTTCTGACAAAAAACCACCCCGCTTAAGTCAATACCGAGGTGGTTTGTCATTCGTTATTTTCTACATTATATCATGAATCTTTTCATCAGGTCTAGACTTCATATTCATTATTAATGCAAAAGCTATAGTACCGTAGGCTACGAAACTTCTAAAATATTCACCAAGCGCTGCATTGTTGAATAAATTTTGCCCCGCTTGAGGTGACACTATAAATAATGTATGAAATAAAAATATACCTATTATAGCATGTCTAACCTTTGCACTCTTTATACTCGCCCCACCTGCTAGTAGTGCTGCACTTGAAAATATATCTGTTTTCAAATGTCCCGTATATACATTTAGCATTCCTATATTTTGAACAAAAAACAATTGCCCTAGTGATGCTATCATAGTAGATAGCACTATAGCCTGAACTCTAACTTTGGAAACTGATATTCCAAGCATCTCTGCTCTATGCTCACTCTCTCCCACTGCCTTTAGTCTCTGGCCAAATGGTGTTTTGAATATATAATATACCAAAAATGAAAATAGCAGTACTACAAATATCATGAAAAGTGGTATCTTGATAGAATTTATCTCTACGAGACCTATTTGATCTAATGTATTTCTAAATCCCTTTAGGTCAATCATATTTCTGACACCTATGCCTCTAGTTAGAAGTATTTCTTCATTTTTTACAGGTATTACAGTCCCAAATCCAACTAGAAATATGAGCTGATACACGCTATTTCCCAAAAATCCAAGTATTATAGTCGTAATCATTTCTTTTCCCTTAACTCTATTTAGAACCCAACCTATCAATTGACCAAGTATTATAGAAAGTCCTATAGAAAGTATCATCGTCAAAATCAGACCCTTAGTCCCTACTATATTCAAACTCACAAGGCATATCATTATCCCCTGAGTGAGCATAGCTCCAAGCGTTATGGCAAAGTTTATTCCAAGACCTGCAACAATGGGAATTATGAGAGCTAGTACCATAACACCATCTCTTATAAATCTGAGTATCACTTGATTTGTAACAAATGTAGCACTTAGACCTGACAATTCAAATGCTATCCACGATAGCACCACGAAGCAAAGGGGTACTACTTTTGAAACGTGCTTTTCTGAAAATTTTATTTGGCTGTTTTTTATGCGCATTTTTTACTCGCCCCTTTCTTATTTTGTAAAAGTGCATAGAGTATGATGGCATTTGTTATTAACATTCTGAGTATCTCTGATATTTCAGGTAATAATAGTTTGTTTGCAAGCGGAACTGAAAGCAGGTAAATACTCTGAAATAAATACGTTCCAAGTATAGCCATCTTTATGCTCGTTTTCTTTCCGGTACTTCCACCTATTAGTATCGCTGATATAGCTGGAAACGCCATCATCAGTGGTGCATCATATAATTCTACAAATTGATAACTCTGAGAGTAAACACATATCCCCAGTCCTGCTATTATTGTGGATAATATGATAGCGCCTCTCCTTGTCTTATCCACATTTATCCCCGAAAAATATGCAAAGTCTTCATTTTCGCCAACTGCAAGCATTTTTTGTCCCCATTTGCTCTTAAATAATGTATATACTCCAAATGCAATCAGACCATAGAAGCACAAAAGTCCGATTGGAATTTTGATCTCTCCAATATTTAAAACCCATAAATCATCAAGTATTTTTGCAAAATAGGGCCCAAGACCTATTCTAGGTCTAGTTCCCCTTCCTCCTATGGGATAGAGCATTTGCCTATTTTGAAATGGTACCAATGTCCAAAAATAATTCATAAGTGGAATAAACGAAAAACCTATGAATGTACCTGCAATCTCCTCTTTTCCCTTGACTCTATTTAGTATGATGCTAAGCACTAATCCTAATAAATAGCAAACTATGGCAGAGAACACTATTGCCATAAAAAATCCAAAAGCTCCGCTCCATTTAAAATTTATAGAAATGCAAAGTCCAAGAAGTCCTCCGCACACTCCCACTGGCAAGCTAAAATTCATTCCAACACCTGTATTTAGCATAGGTATGAGTGATAATACCAATACTCCATTCATCACAAGCTTTACGAGTGATTGGTTAAAAAGCGTCGCTATATTCATGCCTGTTGTAGCTGCTATAGCTAGCATTGTCAAAACAAATAAAGCTATAATCCCCTGAGGTCCTTTAAATAACTTCATACTATAAATCACCCCTCTTCCATTCGCCTGAAAGCGCAAATCCAAAATTCTTCTCATCCTCATCAGAATCAAGCACATCTACTAAACGTCCCTCTGATAATACCGCTATTCTATCGCAGACTCTTTTTAGCTCTGTCAGCTCACTTGAGACTATTATCAGTGTTGAATTTTTGCTCTCATTCATTTCCACTAAGAATTCTAATATCTTCTCTTTAGCTGCAATATCTATTCCCCTAGTAGGCTCTGCTACAATCAATAGTTCTGGTTCTAGATAAAAACTCCTAGCAAGACATACCTTTTGCTGATTTCCACCACTTAACTCACTTACATTTTGATATATATCTTCACACTTTATGTCAAATTTCTTCAAATAATCTAGCGCTACCTTTACCTCTACATCATCGTCAGCAGTTTTTAAAATGGATTTTTTCATTACACCTTTATTCTTCGCCATATAGGCTGTGAAATTTATGTTCTTCTTAATTGACTCATCCATCAAAAGTCCATGATTTTTTCTATCATCTGACAAAAAGTATAGTCCGTCCTCTATACTCTTTGCAGGATTTTTTAAATCTAATTTTCTCCCCTTATAATAAACCTCTCCACTAGTTTCATATCTTCCAAAAATGCCATGACCTATGGCTAGTTTCCCGTGACCAGATAGACTTATAACCCCTAGAATCTCTCCTTTTTTAACGCTTAGATTCATATCTTTCATTAATTCACCTGGCATTGATACTCCAAAATTTTTAAACTCCATTATGATTTCTCTATCCTCTAAATTCGTGCTCTTATGAGTTTTGACTATCTCTCTACCCATCATTTCTTCTGCCATTTTTTCAAGGCTCAAATCCACACTATCATACGTCCCTATATGATTTCCATTTCTAAGTATAGTTACTCTATCCGATATGGATTTTATCTCTTCTAGTCTATGTGATATGAATATGATAGTTACCCCCTGTGAATTGAGTTTTTTGATTATATCAAGTAACCTCTCACTATCTTCTCTATTTAGTACAGCACTCGGCTCATCTAGTACCAATAGCTTGAGTTCGTGCTGTGAAATCTCACGGGCTATCTCCACGAATTGCTTCATACTAGTCGACAGATACTTTACCTTCGTGCCCGGATTTAAATTTATATCTAGCATTTCAAGTATTTTCTTTGCTTCAGCTTTGTTTGCCTTTGAATCTATAAACCGTATATCTCTTTTAAGAAAATGTCCAAATTTCGTCTTCTCTTTTGATATCATTATATTTTCAGCTACGCTCATCTCTTCCATAAGAGCAAATTCTTGATGAATCATGCCAAGACCTAGTTTCATAGCCTCTTCACATCTTTTAATATCCATGATTTCACTATCTAGGTATATATTTCCGCTATATCCTCCTGTCTCTGCGATCTTTGGATGACCAAATAGTATATTCATAAGCGTGCTCTTCCCCGATCCGTTTGCACCTATTAATCCATGTATTTCGCCTTTTTTGATATCAATACTCACATCGTTTAGCGCCTTTACATTTCCAAATGTTTTAGTTAAGTTCTCTATTCTTATCAGATTTTCCATAATACTCCTCCATGGCAAAAAGACCACAAGCATAACTATCCGCTCATGGCCTTTTTTAATTATATTAAAGGTTAATATGTTAACTTTTTTAGTAGAAAATAGAATCCATAATCATTACAAAGTAATTGTCAAGCTCTGGCTTAAGCTTTTGGAAATCCACTCCAAATCCAGTCATGTCTTCTCCAAGTGCATTAAGTGATTCTAAATTCTTGTAGTCAAATTCAGGGTTTTCAATCATTACCTTAGCAAGCTCTACTGAGTACTCTGGTAAGAAAATTGTAACTGGTGTTGGCCATCCTGAAAGTCTACCTGTCATATCTGCTTCTTTTGCTTTTGCAGAAATCATTTCATTTATCTTTGCATAATTACCTGCATCCTCTGCAGCTATCTCAAGATTCATAACAGTTGGAAATGCTTGAGTTGGTGTAGGACAACACTGTTCTGCCATCAAGTATTTAAGGTTAAGTGCTTCACCTAATATTACATCGTACATCCCACAATTTGTACCAAATATATTTGTATCTTTTCCGTATTTTTCTATTTGTCTTGGAATATCTTCTCTTAAAAACTGCTGCATAGCTGCTGGTCCATTTCCAGTTTGTGGATCTGGAGTAGTAACATCTACAAATGTCATTCCCAATGCTTCTGCTGTTTCTTTCATTTTGTCATGACGATTTACTATTACTTCTTTTGCCATGTGTGTTGGGAATGAATAATGGATAAGCGTTTTTGCTCCCATATCATGAGCTTTTCTCGCTATACTCTCGCCTCTTCTAACCCAGTCAGTATCTAAACAAACATCAATATATTGAGACATCATATCAGGGTCGTCCCAAATAGGAGCTGTTATAGTTATGATATCCGGTCTTTTTTCTTTTATCTTTTGGAAAGCTGGTAATAATCCCGATTGACCAGAACTAATAGTTATGGCCTTCATTTTTGGATCGTCTGCCAATGATTCGATTTGGCTAAGCCCAGTTTCTATCTCTGTTGCAAAATTTTCTGGAAGTGTTATATGCTTAACTATATTAGGATATTTCTTTACCATGTTTTCCGCTGCTCTAAATTCATCTTCCGATACAGAAAGTGTAGGTGTTACTACACCGATTTTATAGTCAGCTACTTTAGCTGATTCTTCAGTATCTGCCGCTTCCCCTTCTGCACTTGCTTCTACTTTTACATCTTTATTTTCAGTTTCTGTCTTCTCTTGAATGTCTGCATTTGAACCACACCCAACTAGTGTTCCCACTACCATGAGTGTCATAAGTACTGCTAAAAGCTTCTTTTTCATTTCATTCTCCCCTTTATCGCTAAACCTTTATGTATCCCCTACAACCTATATTTTTTGAATTTAATATGGTTTTTCAGACACAAAAATAACAGCTAATAGCTGTATTTGTAATAAACTACCATATACAATTGTAATGCCTATCCGAGCTTACGTCTAATAAAATTTATTTATGGGTTAGTAGTATTTATAAGAAAAATTTATGGAATTATTTCGAGAAAACTCCCTGCTCTATTTAGAAAGGAGATGAATCGAAATGGTTTTAGTCTTTAATAATCTTTTACCAAATATTCACATGTACACCTAACTTTAAATGCGATACAATTAAATTATAAAGAAGGTGTGGAAATCTATGAAAATCAATAAAGCTTTTAAGTTTAGAATATATCCTAATAAAGAACAACTACTTTTGATACAAAAGACCTTTGGTTGTGTAAGATTCACATACAATCGTTTCCTTAATCAAAAAATCGAATTATATAAAGTCGAAAAAAAATCAACTACTTATGTCAATCAAGCAAAAGAATTGACAGCTCTAAAAAAAGAACTACCTTGGCTTAAAGAAGTAGATAGCGTTTCGCTTCAATCGTCTCTTAGAAATTTAGATACTGCTTTTAAAAACTTTTTTCAAAAAAGAGCAAAATATCCTAAATTCAAATCTAAGAGAAATAATACAAAATCTTATACAACTAAAAATACCAACGATTCAATAAGAATTGAAGGT
>JAOAQY010000106.1 GCA_025210965.1 Tissierellales bacterium | reverse complement strand
TTATAAGCATGTGCTTTGCATGAAAATCAACTACATTAGACTGTCTATCTGAAAGTTCTATATCATCTATAAAGTTATAGTTTTTCTTTTTCTGCCATCGCTTAACAACTTTAATGCAAAAATTATCAAACTCTTTGAGAATTTCATTCTGATTATCTTGCATTAAAATCACTTCCTTTCTTGCTACAAATTGCTTCATAAGGACACATACTACAATTATTTTTGCTTATTTTAAAATTTTCAATATCTCCAGTAAGTTTTTTAATAAGATGCTCCGCCTCTATCTGTTTCTTTTTAAAAGATTTATTGGCATTACCATCACTATATTTACTTCTTAGCATTTGTATGTTTTTATAATTCTTAGGAAAATTAACATCTTCGAAATTATACCCCTCATCAATATCCTGTTTCATGCTTGTAGCAATTAAATTGGATTTTATTGTATTATTCCACTGCGGAAATAACGGAAATAGAAATTTTTCTACATCATATCTTGAAGTTGCTGATTCAAATAATCTTCCTATATTAGAAAAATATAGTCTTTGATGAAAATCATTTTTATAAACCGAATGACTTTCAACTATGCTAGAGTAATAAAATTTATTTGGACAAACATCTAAGTCTAACCATGCCATAGGAGATATTTTTCGAAACTTATCACTATTTAGCTCTTCATCTGACCATTTATAATCTTCAAACTGCTCTTTTTCATTCTCTTCAATTTCTACAAAATCAAAAATTGCATATAGCTCTTTCAAGCGTCTGTAAAAGTAGGTTTCTTGATCAAAAGTTTCCATTCCATCTATCCAGCTAAAATTAATCTCTCCTTTAAAAAAAGCCATCATCATGCTGATATAATATCTTGGCATTTTTTTCAGATTTTCTTGTGATAAGATTGCAACTTCTAATCCTTTTGAAAGTACTTCTTTCTTTAACTTATCTTCCACCTTTTCTATTTCTTTTTTTAAATAATCAAATGAAAAATGCTTTGATTCAATATTTCTATTGGATAAGAAACTTTCATAAGCTTTTACTGACAAATCAACTAAATGTATTTTCTGAGTTCCATTTACAACGATACCTTCAATTTGATCGAATTCTTTAAATCTATTCTCATCATGTTCATCTATTTCCTTGTTAGTTATTGGCGATAGCAATATCTGTATGAGTTCACCCATCTCTTTAATTTCTATTTCTTGTAACCTTTCATCTATACTCAATTTCAGATTTTCTTCAAACTTTTGTTTATTTTCTTCTGATATTAGATCGTTATTAAGTATCATTTCTCTTAGCATCTCTATATGTTTTTCTACATCTATCAAGTTGTAATTCGGGATTAAATTTTCTATAGTTTTCTCAAATTTCTCAACTAGTTTCATAAATTGCTTAAATGTGATTTTATATCTAGAATTGTCCGCATAGGACAAAAACTTAAATGGATTTGATAAAAGTTTCTTTGTCTTGTTTTTTGCTTTAGATTTTGCTTCTTCGTCAAATTTATTTGAAAAAGTTTGCAATAATTCAAGACTATTTAATCTATCTTTGATTTCCGTAAATGATTTTATTCCATCCATATAAGTTCTCAAATCAGACAAGAAACCAATTGCATCCTTTCCTGATATAACTCTGTTGCTTTCTTTAAAAGTTATCATTCCAGATATCATGCAGCGACAAAAATTCTCATAACTTATTAAAAATTTCTTTCCCTCTTCATCCCAGCTTCCAGTATATATTCCTTTAAAAAACTTTCCGATTGAACTATCAAATATACTATGATCTTTGTCCTTTACTCCAACGACATCATATCCAAAACTTTGATTAGTATTATTTCCATCAAATGCAATATACTCTCTAACATGCTTATAGTATCTAAATGTTTCTTTATCAGGAATATTGTCATAATAACTTAGTACATCAATTTTAAATTTATCAACGTTTTCTATATATTTTTCTAGTTTATTCTTATCTGATTCTTGCAATAATTTATTTGCTTTCAAATAAGTTTTAAACTCCAATGGATGACTAAATTCATGCATTCCTATTCGCTTTTTATTATCTTTATCACGGCTACCATTTTTCAAATAATTTATGTATGAACAAGAAGATAATTCTTTGTATCCATCCATTGTTTCACTGCTGTCTATCTCCTTTTCAATAATCTCACGATATATATTTTCCCAAGGTTCTGTAATTGCTTTGTATTCATTATAAATTGGTATGCAAAAAATAAGTTTTATTTCTTTCCATAAAAGCCTTCTAAAAAGAACATACCTATTTATATTTACATAATTTATGTTATATAAATAAATACAATCAATTTTTTCTATATAATTTTTTACTAACTTATTCCCATTAATCTTTTTAGTAGCATCATTTAGATTTTTAATCATTTCATCATTTCTTAATCTTGTAAATGTATTTAGACTTTTTACTATAGTGTCTTTTGCAAATTCATTAAACAAATTTATAAGCTCAATTGTATATGGATCACTTTCACTTTTGTCATCCAATTTTTCTATACCTATTTCTATCAAATCTCTAAACGCATCTGTTATTGAGTCTATATCTTTTTTTAAAATATTTCTATAATCTTCACTTTTGCTTTTATCAATTAAATCTCTTACACAAATTTTCAGTTTCAGTATTGAAATTGGATCATACCACTCTTTATATATTGATTTTTTGAAAATATCGTATGTCCAAATTCTATTTTTATATTCTCTAGTTCTATTCTTCAAATATGTCGTCAGTGCTGATGTACCTGCTATGTGAAGTTCATTTTCTTTAAAGTCAATGCTTCTAAAAAAACGATGCGGATTTTCATAAGTTATTATATTAAACATCCGAAGACTCCCTTTCTATAAGATCTGACCAATTTTTTATCTTTGAAACCCCTTCTAGTGAATCCTTCATACACACACTCAATGAATTCTTTGCCCTAGTCATACCAACATAAAGTACCCTAACTTCTTCCGCTATACTTTCTCTTTCTTCATCCTTTGACCGTTCTTTAAAATAATTATTGGAAAATTCATCATCGCCTCTTTTTATGTTCTTTATTTTATAACCCAATTTATTTCCATTTAAAACACACTCATAATTCTTATGAGTTACCATCGGTTCATATAAGTACGGTATTATTACATGGTCAAATTCAAGTCCTTTCGATTTATGAATAGTCATAGCAACTACATCAAATTCTTCATTTGAATCTGCACTCCGTTCCGACTCTGTTTTATCTGTCAATATTTTAATTTTCAAAAAATTTTCTATATCCATTATGGTTACTTCACTATCTAAAAATTCACTTTCGAGTATATACAATAATTGATACAAATTGCCCTTGTATCTTTTTAGTTCATATTCTCTTCTCTTGTTGTATTTTGAAGCAAATCTCACATGCGGCTTTAAATCTTGTATGATACAATATACCACCTCAAAAAATGGCTTATCTAAGAAATCTTCTCTGTACTTTTTGAACATTAAATAATCTGGTGATTCCCTCAAAACTCTTTTCATATAATCCGTATCTGCAGAATACTGACTTAAAACATATTTATAGCTAACTCCGCTTCCATACGAACTATTAAACAAAGCAACCTGAGCGCTATAACTTTGTTCGTAAATCATACCTTGTATCAGTGCGTAAAAATCTTTTACCGCTTTAGTTCTGTAAAATTCTCCATCTATATCAATTTTGTATTTCAAATCTGTTTTTTCAAGTATTTTTTCAAGTTTTTCTAGCTGATCATTTGTTCTAACCAATATCGCAGTACTATGGTTTCCTTCTTCTTCCTCATTCTTCTTGCTTTTCTTTGCTTCTTCCTCTGCTTCTTTCTTTTCCTTTAGCCCTTCAATGTTTTCAAGCAAACCCTTTTCAAGACCAGCGTCTGTATTATAATTAATTATGTGAAATCCATCTACTCCTTTATCTTTTCCGTTTCTTGTAGGAGTCAAACAATCGGTTTCATCAAACTTGAAATAGGCTAACCATTGATTATTATCTTTCGCCTTTATGCTAAGAAACATTTGATTCAACTTATTCAATAAAACATCTACGCTTCTATAATTCTTATGCAATATAATAGTTTCTGTTTTTCTATCGTTCTTACCTAATCTATTTTCCCATTTTTCAAATGCTCCATGATCGGCACCTCTAAATCTATATATACTTTGTTTTTCATCTCCAACAACAAAGGTTTTTATCCCAAGTGAATTTGCAAATGCTGCCACAAAATTCAACTGTATATCATCAGTATCTTGAAATTCATCAATCATTATATATTCAAAATCAAACTTCTTCGAACTCTCTTTTGAGCACTTTATTTTATCCAAATTTTTTATCAAATCATTTACTTCTAGTGAATTATCTATATATTTTTTATTTTGTAATTTCATATTCAAATCTATTAGTATGTCTTTGATAAAGTTACTAAACCCTCTTTCGAAGCCATAGTCCTTGCCAAAATCTATTCTTGATATATCTAGACCTCTGTTATCAATATAATTCTGTATATATATAAAAGCATCTATCACCTTATATAAAGGCAGATTACAATCTTCTATGATACTTTTATATTGTTCTTGGTTTTCCATGCGATATTTATGTATACTATTCTCTATAAGTCTTTTCTTGTCGTATTTGTAACTCCTAATACTTATATCTTTTGAATATCCGAGTTCATAGTAAACTTTATCAAGCAAATGCTTGCTAAAAGAATGAATAGTTCTTATTTTTATATCTGATATATTTTCGATGAAGTCCAAATATTTACTCTTTTTTGTATTCTCAAAATAAGCTTTGAGTTTTTTTATTAGCTTATTTTTCATTTGTACCGTTGCTTCATTAGTAAATGTAAGCATTACTATCTTTTTTAAATCCAAATCCGGTTTCATGTGAATCAAATACAATATTCGATCTATCAATACTTTAGTTTTTCCCGTCCCTGCGCCAGCTTTTATTATAATATCGCTGTTTAAGTCCATATGTTCCGCTTTAAACTGCTCTATGTTGAATTCAATTTTCCCAAGAATTTCTTCATGCTTTTTTTCTATTCTGATTCCATCTTCTATGTTGAATTCAAAAAAATTCCCATTTAAATAGTATATTCTCAAAAATCCATTTTCTTTAAGTCGTTCAATATATTCTTCTTCCTTCTTTCCAATATAGCTCTCAATGTTAGTACTGGGTATAATAAGCGTAATTTTTATTCCGTCTTCAATTAATTTAAATACTTCTTCAACCAATTTCCTGTCTACTTTTTTTCTAGCCATAATGCATGAATATTTCATTTTTAATATCATCTCCTATGGATATAATCAGTATTCGCCTCTACTCCGCATCCCCATAATACCCCACCAAATCCTCTTCCATCTTCCTTCTAAGTCTCTCCATACCACCATTTTCAACCAAATCATCCCAAATTCTATGATGAATGGCGATTTTAGCTAAATCTTTATCGTGGTATAGAAATCTCTTTCTTTCAAACTTTTCAAATGGATTTGATAGCATGCTTGTCTTCATCTTTTTTCTATCTCTTACATAGTCGATGTCATTGTATGGGCTATTTTCTCTATCTACTTGTAGACCTTGTAAATGTCTCTGTTCGTAGTACTCTATATATCTTTCCAAGAGTTCTTTTACATCTACATCCCCAGTTTCATTTACTTTGTCCAAAAATGCCAATTTGAAATACATTTTGTAGCTAAATGTGTAGTCTCCTTTTTCGATAAATTCCCAAAAATCATCTACTATTGTCTCTTCTGTGTGTTCTTTTAAGTTCTTCTCTTCTCTAATTTTCGATACTTGATCTGGATGGAATAGTGAGAGTTTTCCTCTTCCCATTGGTATAGTAACACTCGGCTCTATTTGATTTTTTCTAATCCAGTTATTAACAGTGCCAGTTGATACAAATAATGCTCTTGCAAGTTCTTCTGTACTCAAATAATCTTCGTAATATTGTTGCATCGTAAATACATCAAATGGTGCTAGCTTTACAAGGCTTTCGTGTATTGTATCTAATACGACCAATTCATCTGTAGATCCACCTGTGTTTATCAAATCTCCAAACATTTTGTAAGTGTCTATGCCTAGAAGAGAATGAACTGACCAAGGTCTATTGCTCACGCTTCCATATGAACCGTAGTTATCAACTATATCTACTACATATAGCGCTTCTTTTCCCTCACATTTTCTAGTTCCTCGTCCAAGTTGCTGTGTGTAAAGTACTTTTGACAATGTAGGTCTAGCCATTACTATTACTGACGTATGAGGTGCATCCCATCCCTCTGTAAGTAGACTGCACGTGCAAAGAAATTGTATATCTTTGTTCATGTATTTATCGATTTTCTCTACTCTCTTTTTATCTTTTCCATCTATAGATTCTGCATTTATTCCCCTTGCTCTCATGATTTTTGCCATTTCTTTTGCATGTGCTACACTTACGCAAAATACCAATCCGCTCTTTCCTTTGAGTCTGTCACAAAAGTATGTTTTTACCACATCTGCTATAAGTTCGTTTCTTGATGGTATTTTTATACTCTTTTCTAATTGGCTAAATATATAGTCTTTTCCATTAAATTTGACTGATGAAAGGTCTATATTTGTCTCTAGTCTATAAGCTCTAATCCTAGCTAATATGCCTTTTTCTATGGCTTCTTTTAAACTAAGTTTTGTATTATATGCTCCGAACACTTCTTCTAGTTTTTTCTCATCCAATCGCTCATCTGTTGCTGTAAGTCCTAGAAGAAACTTAGGCTTATAGTGATGAAGTATTTTTCTAATAACTGGCGCAGCTCCATGATGTGCTTCGTCTATCACGATATAGTCGTAAAAATCTTTTTCGTGATTGTAATATTCACGACTAGCTTTTGCATAAGTCTTTACTACGGTAAATGTGTCTAGTGCGGCATTTTGGCTGAGTACCTCTTCCCACTGATTTACTAAATCTAAACTCGGTACTAAAACTAGCGCTCTAAAATCACTATTTTTCACGTAAAACTCTCTCAAATCCTCTATGGCAACTGTGGTCTTTCCTGTACCCGTTGGCAACACAACTAGAGCGGATTCTACGCCTGCTTCTCTATCGTTTTTTAGCTGATATAAATACTCTTCTTGGTGTTCGTATAATTTAAATTCTCTCTGTTCTTTCACATAATCTTGTCTATGATATTTTGAAATATCTCCTACAAATTCTAGTATTTCATCAACTATACGGTCTTTGTACTGCATACTCTCTGTATCCCATCTGTATATAATTCCATCTTGCTCAACTACTGAATTTTGCTTAAATAACATCTTTCTATATCTTTTCTCGCCGATGATATTTGGATGGTGATAGCTAACTCCATTTTCCTCTATCGCTATCCATGTTCCATCTTTATTGAATAGTGCGTAGTCTATATAGGCTGTTTTTCCGTTTTTCAGTACTATACTGTATTCTCTCTGTAGATACTTATATCCAGATGCTCCGTACGCTCTTTCAAAACATTCTTCGAATAGATATTCTAAAGGACTTGGATCTATGCTGTGCTTCTCTCTATCCATTGTCTTTCCTGTATCATAGTCGACATCCCCACCATTTAAAAATGTTTTTAGTGTCTCTATCTCTTTTAGCTGTTGTTTTTCGTCATCACTATCTAGTATTCTATAAACTCTCTTGTATTTTTTGACCCACTCATTTTGCTTTTGACAATATCGTTTATAAGAAAAAGGCGCACAACAAATCTCCACTGCATCAACAACTACCAACACACCGGATTTCTCGTACGCCTCAGATAACAATATATCTTCATATGTAAATTTTTCTTTCCTTGTATACCCCATTTCCCCAAGATACTGCTTCACTAACATCGCTTGACTCCCCTAAAATTCAACTTCTAGTCACGATTTCTATAAATGTCTT
>JAOAQY010000105.1 GCA_025210965.1 Tissierellales bacterium | reverse complement strand
GAGTTATATGCTGAGATGTTGGTGAGAGAGACGCTTTATGAGCATATAGAGGATATTCAAAGAGAAGCAATAGAGATGATGGAGAGGTTGGAAAAACAGTATATTGAACGCCATTCATTAACAATGGATAGCGATTTTATGGAAATGTATAGAATTAGACAGCAAGCTAGAAATTATGCAGAGGAAATTATTAAGAAATACTTGATATTTTATGGAGTTAATTAGCTAATTTGCAAGGATTGGTGTGGTTTTGCTACAAGATATTGTTACGAACATTTTGTATGGGCTATATTTTGTAGCAAATTTATCCCCCCTAGTCTTATGGAATAATATTAAATAAAAGTAATCAGATGATATGCTAATATAAGAAGTTTCCATATTTTTGTAGAACAGAGTAGTCGTATATGCTATAATTAGGTACAAACGATGAAATTTTAATGTTAAATAGTTTTGTAATGAGATGGTGATAAATATGGCAGATAATAGAAGAGAATTTTCAAACAATGAAAAGATGTTACTTTTTAATGAAGTTGGTGGCAGATGTCCATTATGTGGAAAAGTATTATCGTATAAAAAGAAAAAGAATATTTATAAGGCTTTTGAAGTTGCACATATATATCCAGCTAATCCTCGCCCAGAAGAGGAAGTGTTATTAGAAAATGAAGGAAGGCTTAGTGAGGATGTAAATGATTTAAAGAATGTTATTGCGGTTTGTAGGATTTGTCATAAAAAATTTGATACTCCTCGTACGATTGAAGAATATCGTCAATGGATGCGATTAAAAAGAAAACTACTACAAGATGCCGCAATTAGAGATACATATGAAATATTTAATATTGAAGAAGATATCAAAGTTATTCTTGAGAAACTGAATGACGAAAAAATAGAGGTAGAGCTTGTGCAATTAAGCTATGACTCATTAAAGATTGACGAGAAAGCAAATGAAACTTTGCCATTTGCAATAAAAAGAACGGTAAAGAATGATGTAGTTGATTATTTTGATTACATTCGTAGAAATTTCATCAGTATGAATCAAGAACAACCATATAAATTTGAAACTTTAGCATCACAGGTGAAGACTTTTTACTTAAAATGTATGCAGATTAATCAAAACCAAGAAAGGGTTTATGATTCTTTAGTGGAATGGCTTAATGAAAAAACTAATGGATATTCTAAGAGAGCATGTGAAATCGTTATAGCATTCTTCATACAAGATTGTGAGGTGTTTTCATGATTTTACCCAATAAGCTCATTACATTTAGTGATAGCATACTAGCTAAGATCGTGTTTATTCTTGATGAGTTAGTTGTTGAAGATTTAAAGATTGATGAATTATATATTAGGGTTAAAGATAAATTTGATGATATAAATCAATACATAGTTGCATTAGATGTTTTATATACCTTAGAAAAAATTAATTACAATAAGAAAACGCAGGTGGTAATATATGTTAAAGAAAATACGTTGTGATAAGTTCTTGCAGAAAGATGTGATTTTCCATAAGGGCTTAAATTCAATTATTGGTGATGATATCGCATCTAACTCAATTGGAAAATCTACTATGCTGATGATAATAGATTTTGTATTTGGGGGAAATGAATATATTAATAAAAATCATGATGCAATAGACCAATTAGGACATCATGATTTTAAATTTACCTTTGAATTTGATGAAGAAATAAGTTATTTTATTAGGTCAACAAGTGAATATAAGTATGTATCTTTTTGCGATGAAAAATTTGAAGTACTTGATAGTATAAAGGTAGAAGACTATACAAATTGGCTTCAAAAAAAGTATTCTTGTGAATTAGAAGGATTATCATTTAGAAGTATCATTGGTAGGTATTTTAGGGTTTATGGAAAAGAAAATCTTAATGAACGTAAACCGATCCAATATTTTGAAAAAGAAAGCGCGTCAAAGTCAATAACTGCATTACTAAAATTATTTGACAAATATGATGTTCTTAAAGATTACGAAATACAAATTAAAAAGTTAGAAGATGAGAAGTCCACACTAGTGGAAGCGGCAAAGAAGGATTTGATTCCGCATGCTATCACTAGAACATTATATGGGAAGAATGAGAAAAAAATTACTGAGCTATCAAATCAGCTAGAGGTATTAAAAAAAGATATATTAACTGCAACTACTAACATTGAAGCATTAATATCTAAAGAGATACTAAAGCTTAGAAAAGATAAAAGTGATCTAGTTACAAATAAAAATAAATTAAATAGTAGGTTGGTAAGAACACAAAATAACTTAAAAAATAAGAAAATAAATTTCAAGTCAGAATTAGAGCACTTTGTTGAGTACTTCCCTAATTTTAATGTGGAGCAAATTAATAAATTAGATGATTTTCATCAAACAATAACTAAGAATTTATCAAGCGAACTAAAAAAAGTAGAAAAAGAATTAAAGAAGCAAATTGTTGATATAGAAAGTCATATAGACAGTATTAACAAAGAAATTGAAGAAAAACTTACAGTAAAAAATGCCCCTAAATTTGCTGTTGAAAAGGTTGTTGATTTAGTGGCTCAAATCAAACAATTAAATGATGAAAATAGTTATTATACTAAGAAAAAAGGATTAGAAGAATCTATTAAAACATCCAAAGATGATTTAAATCTATTAAAAGAGAAAGTTTTGGATGAAATGTGTAGTGAGATTAATGTCAAGATGTATGAACTGAATAAAGAGATATATCCTGATGGTCGTAGAGCGCCAACGATAAATATTCATGGTAATAGATATACTTTTAATACATATGGTGATACCGGAACAGGAACGGCATTTGCCAATTTAATTTCATTTGATTTAGCCCTACTTGATTTAACGTGTTTGCCTGCTATAGCTCATGATCTACCTTTATTAAAAAATATTGAGAATTCTGCTTTGGAGAATATAATTGAAATATACAGTCATAGAAATAAACAGATTTTTATTGCAATAGATAAGCTTAATTCTTATGATAAGAATGCCGCACAAATTATTGAGGAACATAAAGCACTACAACTATCAAAAGATAAGGTATTATTTATTAAGAATTGGAAAAAGCAAGATAAATAAAATTGTGACCACGGCTCTAGCTGTGGTTATTTTTTATTGTGCTTGTTGACTTTTTGTCATGACAAATATATAATGTTATTGTACTGGCATAAAGTGAGGTGAAGCAATGTCGCCAAAGAAAATAGGTCGTCCACCTTCTGAGAAACCTAAGAATATAAAACTACAAATTAGAGTAGACCAAGAAACGATGGATATGCTTGATGAATGTGTTGAAGAACTTAAAAGCAACCGTTCTGATGTAGTTCGTAAGGGAATCAAAAAGATTGCTGATGACCTAAGGGATAAATAGAAAAGAAGTAGTGCCATGTCTCTAAACTAGAACACTACTTCTATACTACCCCCACAATAAGCAGAGGTAAATATATTATACCATCTGTTTATTGTGAAATTCAATGTAATCTTAAGTTATTTATAGATTAGGCAAAGGAGGATTATATGGGATCAGTAATAGAACAACTATTTAACGGAGAAATTGATTCCTTTGAGAATTTCATCCGAACAGATGAGTATGAAAAATGCAGTTCCAAGATTATCAAAGAAGAAGATGAATTTCTAAAACTAATGAGTCAACAGCAGAGGCAAATATATGATAGACTACTGGATAACAAAGCACAGCGTTCTGTACTAGAGACTAAGATTCATTTTGTATATGGATTTAAAATAGGCTTTAAGTTAGCAGCTGAACTTTATGCTGAAGATAATGATTAATGTCATCAAGACAAATCAGATTTTAAGCTAACGGAGCAATGAAACTACATAAAAGCATTGACAATATGCTATATATAGCATAATATAGTAGTAGGAGATAGTTATGTATAATATAAAATTTTACCAAGGCGAAAATGGGAAAGAGCCAATGAGAGAATTTCTAGATAGCTTGGAGACGAAAATGAAAGCAAAAGTAGCAAGAGAGATAACCTTGCTAAGAGATAATGGAAGAGAATTAAGAGAACCCCATTGCAAATATATTGATAAAGGCATATTTGAACTTAGAATTAAGTTCTCAAGTAACATATCAAGGATATTCTATTTCTTTTATGTGGATAATAATATTATATTAACCAATGGAT
>JAOAQY010000104.1 GCA_025210965.1 Tissierellales bacterium | reverse complement strand
GCAGCGAAGAAGAATGGTCACAAAACAATAGCTATAGCAGGTGGAGTAGCTTCTAATCAAGGGCTTAGAGATGAGATGGAAAGGCGTGGTCAAGAAGAAGGTTTTAAAATATTGTATCCATCGAGAGTTTTATGTACAGATAATGCTGCTATGATAGGATGCGCTGCATACTATGAATATTTGAAAGGTGAGCGTGGGGATCTTTCGCTAAATGCAGTTCCAAATCTAAAACTTGGTGAGAAGCGATATTAATTTGTAAATATAAAGTGATTTAATTTAATAACTGAAGTGGTCTAAGAGCTTGATAATATGAGGATTATCGAGCTCTTTTTTTAGTCAATTATCAATCATGGTTAAAAAGTTTCACTGTGATAATTCATCTAAAGAGGGTAAAGATAAAACAGAGAAATTATATTATGAGGGCAGAAGGAGGAGTATTTATGAAAATAGGTATCAGAGAGAAGGTAATAGGGATTATATCTATACTTATTATTTTGTCAGTTGCCAGTTTGGGCTTTTTTAGTTATATCAATTCAGCGGATGTACTATCAAATTCACTTAGACACGATCATTTTGAATTGAACAAAGAAATAGCAGAGTCTATTAAACACCAATTTGATGGGTATATGGCAGGACTAAAAATGGTAGCAGATAGTGGAAATACGAAAACTATCGAAGAAGCTGGATTTAATCAGTGGAGAAGAGACGTTTTCAAGACATATGTTGACAATTTTGATCAAGTCGTACAGGCGTATATAGGTCTTCCAGATGGAACGATTCACATTGAACCACAATATGAATTTGCAGATGATTATGATCCAAGGCAGAGAGCTTGGTACAAAGGGGTTATGGAAAATAATGGTCCGTATTGGACTGACGTTTATTTAGGGGCAGTTAGTAAGAAATGGACTATAGCAGGTGCAGTGCCATCAAAAGATACAAATGGAAATTTTCAAGGGGTTCTAAGTATGAGTATCATATTAGAAGAATTGGCTGATGAAATTTCACAGATCAAAGTTGGAACAGATGGTTATGTGTTTATACTAGGAAGAGATGGAACTGTTATTTCACATCCTGATGAGAGTAGAATAGGTAGTATTTTGGATCAGGCTGAAATTCAGCAAGCTATAGATAAAGAAGATAGCGGAACAATAGACTATAGCTTTACAAATTCAGAGGGCAAAACTCGAGACAAATATGTAGTTTACCAAAAGATAGATAGCTTGGGCTGGTATGTTATGACATCAATGTATGTAGATGAAATTACAGATAAGACGGCTGTCGTTCTTAGAACTACATTGATAGTAGCTATTATAGTTTTGATATTAGCTATAGTTATAGGTGTGTTGTTCGGTAATTCTATGATTAAGCCTATAAAACAAATAGTTGCTGATATGAAACTCGTAGAGGCTGGTGATATGACTGTACAGTCTAATGTTAGAACTAAAGATGAGATAGGGGATTTAAGCAAGTCGTTTAATGCTATGGTTGAGAATGTTAGATCGCTGGTCAAGAATGCATCTACAGTTACAGACAATGTTGCTGAGTCAGCGGAATCACTTGCAGCAGCATCAGAGGAAGCTAGTGCATCATCTGAAGAAGTTTCGAGAACAGTTGAAGAGATTGCAAGAGGAGCATCAGATCAAGCCAATGATGCTGAGACTAGTGCGAGACTTACAGCGAGCTTAGACGAGAAACTTAATAAATTGCATGACAATTCAAAAGATATTTCTACAAATGCGCTTTCTGCAAAAGATGTAAATGAAAAAGGATTGGAAACAGTTGGTGACTTGAGAGAAAAATCTGATGAAAATATCAAATCTACAGAAGAGATTGCAGAATCCATTTCAGAGCTTGAGAAGAAATCAAATGATATTGGTGGAATACTTGAGACTATCAGTTCTATAGCAGAGCAGACGAACTTACTTGCACTTAATGCATCTATAGAGGCTGCGAGAGCTGGCGAGCACGGTAAAGGTTTTGCGGTAGTTGCTGATGAAATTAGAAAACTTGCAGAAGAATCTTCTTCATCTGCAGATAAGATTAGAAATATTGTAGATATGATTCAGAAGCAGACTAAAGATACTGTAAGTATCATGGATAGATTTAAAGAAAACTCAGAGAAACAATTTGGTGCAGTGCAAGAGGTTGATGGGGCATTCGCAAATATATCAAATTCAATCGATGAGATAGTGGAACAAATTAGCTTGATTGATGAATTCATAGAGGATATTATTGGAGACAAAAATGAGATAGTGACTTCTATAACGAATATATCTTCTGTTTCTGAAGAAACTGCGGCAGCTTCAGAAGAAGTAAGTGCTAGTATGCAGCAACAGAGCATGGCTGTAGAATCTGTAGCTCAAGCAGCAGAGACTTTAAATGAATTATCTATAGAACTTAAGAGCCAAATTGGACAATTTAAAATTTAATAGTTTAATAGCGGTAGATATTGAATCTACCGCTTTTTAATATAAAATTTGATAGAAATTAAAGTTTTCAGAATATTGCGCCGATATTATTAGTGAAAAGAAGATAAAGATAGCAGGCCAGCTAAATTTAGTAACAACCTATATATAGGACTTAACCAAGATTTGAATTATATGAAACGTGGATTTAACATACTCGTGGTAGAGTATAGTTAGAGGATGATCGGAGAAATGGAGGGTGAGTCATGGGCAATCAAGTATATCAAGAGGGTTCTTATAAAATTTACAAAGCGGGTAATAATTTTATAGTACACAATGCTAGCTATCGTTTTAAGGAAAAGCATTCACATGTTAGAAACTTCAAAGTGGCTAAAGACCTAATCTATTTTGCAACTAAACATATTATTCCAAAAAATTATTCGGCGTATTTATTAACATCACTTACTAGAATTAGCGATGATCAAAGATACATTGATCATATACAAGAATTGATAGATGTTAGAAAACAAAAGGGAAAGAAACTCAATTATAGAAATACTTATAGTCATTAATCGGGCGCGGGGGTGCCCGTTTTTTTGTGCCAAATTACTTATTTAACGTTGCAAATGCACTGCTTGTGATATTCAGGTGACGAAATTGTAAGGAAATAATAATATACTGTAAGCTGCTACTATGGAGGCTTGAAAAATATTTTATTAGAATAAAAGTATAGATGAAATACATGAGGAGGTCTTTATAGTGACAACAGCAACACTTATCAAAAAAAATATGAAATGGAATTTTAAGAATTATTTTCTATACTTTGCATCTATGATATTCATAATCATGATAGTGTATACGTTCAATTCTATACAATACAATGAGCAGGTATTAGAAAACATCAATACTAGCATGACGATATTGATGAAAATAGGTGCAGTATTTATTTATATCTTTGCCTTTATATTCATGTGGTATTCTAATAATTTTTTTACTAGGAATAGAAAAAAAGAGATTGGACTTTATTCAATGCTAGGGGTTTCAAAGAAACAAATATCAAGGATGTTACTTGCAGAAAATATATTACTGGGTATAGGAGCACTCGTTTTAGGAGTGTTATTAGGAACTATGCTTTCTAAATTTTTTGTTATGTTATTATTCAATTTGATGTCAAAATATATAGAGGTTGATTTTTCTTTTTCTATGTATGCACTTATAACAACTGGTATTATATTTGGTAGTTTTTTTGTGATACTTGGAGTGCATAATTATATGATAATATACAGATTCAAGCTCATAGAGTTTTTTAATGCTAAAAATAAACGAGAAAAAGAGCCAAAGGGATCGGCTATTATTGCTATTACATCATTGGTAATGCTTATATCAGGATATTTCATAGCTATAGAACAAGCTATGAAGATGGATTTTTTGATGTATACATTGCTAGTTTTGATTCTAGTTATTGGTGGAACTTATGGACTATTTAGCTCATTCATGGTTTTTTATGGTAAACTTAGGAGGAGAAATAGAAAAAATCTTTATAAGAATATGAATTTAATAAATACAAGTAATTTCATATATAGAATCAAGAGTAATTCATTTGTGCTTGGAAGTATAGCAATATTAAGTGCTACGGCGATAACAGCAGCAGGAATGAGTAGCAGTTTTTATTATCAGATAGGATTAGATGCATCGGGAGAGATGCCATACTCATATGCATACAAAATTACAGATTCAGAATTCGACCAACATGTGGATGATGTATTGAGTAGTCAGAGCGACCACAAAGTAGTATACGATGAGATCGGAGAGATAAAATCGGGTACAGTTGATATTGAAATAGATGGAGTATCTAACAATTCATCAATGGTATTTTTATCACAATCTACTTTCAATAAGTTGGCGGATTTTAACAATTTAGAGAAGATAAATTTAAATAATACAGAATCGTTGTTTTTAGTTAGTCCACGAGGTTATAACTTTGCAAAAGGATTGAAATCAGTACAGATGCCAAATGGAGATAAAATTTCAATCAATGAAATGAAACAGAAAAATGTAATATCTTCTATTTCAAATATTTACTCTATGGTATTATCTGATGAAACATATGGAAATCTTTCTGATATAGAAAAGGTTGAAAATTTAAGGTTTATAGAAGTTGAAAATGAAAACTCTGCACAAGACTTGACTAAGAGTTTATTAAAAATATTCGAAGGCAGAGAGGATGGAAGTTATGAGTATAGATTAGAATCATCTGAAATGTTTTACAATGCACAGATGGAAGTTCGAGGAATGTTAATGTTTGTAGGTATATTTATAGCATTAGTAGTTCTCATATCAACAGGTAGCATGATTTATTTCAAGCTCATAAATGAAGCTGAAGAAGAAAAAACAAGATACAATATAGTTAGAAAAGTTGGTGCTAGTAGAAGAGATGTATTTAAGAGCATATATTCACAAATGGGAGCCATGTTTATATTCCCGATAATTATAGGATTAGCACATGCCGGGTTTGCACTAGGTGCACTTTCAAAAATGCTGAAAAAAGATTTGATAATACCTACAATAGTTACAATGGCTGTCTATGTCCTAATATATGGGGTTTACTATATACTGACAGTTTACAAATACAATAAAACTGTAAATAGCTAAATTTAGAAGTATGGTGAGTGATAAATAAGAATGCTTTGATGAAGTAGTTGTAATTAAGTTCACATGCTACTAGATAAAAGCGTCATAGATTGGTTAAAAATGAAAAAGGTATAGTATATCTGCTAAGTTTTGATATAATACCATTGTAAGCAAATTGAAAATAGAGGTGAGCGAAATGGAAAAAGCATCAAAACAATTTTTAGAAACATTATTGTCGACATATTCACCAAGTGGTCGTGAAGAAGTTATTCAAGAAAAATGGCTTGACTATGTTAGCGAATTTGCAGATGAGGTGAAGACTGATTTGGCAGGAAATGCTTATGGAATATTGAATCCAGAGGCAGAATTTAAGGTATTATTAGCGGGACATGCAGATGAAATTGCGTTTATGGTAAACTATATAGATGACAAGGGCTTTTTAAGTGTAGTAAAAGCTGGAGGAATTAATCCAAAACTGGCACTTGGAAATAGAGTCAAAGTTTTGGGAAAAGAAGTGATATCAGGTGTTGTTGGAGTTACAGCAGAGCACCATGGTGGAGCAAAAGGTGAAGTAAAACCAGAAGATATATATATTGATTGTGGATTTAAATCTAAAGAAGAAGCAGAAAAATTTGTATGTGTAGGTGATTATATACTTTATGCTTTTGACTACGATTATTTACAAAATGACCTATTGGTAGGTAGAGGACTTGATAATAGAACGGGTTCATTTATAGTAGCAGAAGTATTGAAATCGCTTAAGGAAAAAAATATCAATGTTGGGGTATATGCGGTTAGTACTGTAAATGAAGAGACAAATATGGGCGGAGCTTATTTTGCAGCAAGTAATGTAAAACCTAGTATGGCAATTGCTTGTGATGTAACATTTGCTACTGATTTTCCAAATATGAGTCCTCAAAAACATGGCAAGGTTGATTTAGCTGGCGGACCAGTACTTACAAAGGGAGCACCAATTAATTTTAGAGTTAATGATCTTTTGGAAAATGCGGCAAAAGATTTAGATATGAAATTGCAATATGAGTTGACACCTAGAATGACAGGTACAGATGCAGATAAGATGAGATTAACAGGTGAAGGCGTTCCGGTAGCATTAGTATCATTGCCTTTAAGATACATGCATGCGCCATCGGAGATAGTATCAATGAAAGTCATCGAAGAAGAGATTGAACTATTGGTAAAAATGATAGAAAATTTAACTGGAAGCGAAGATTTAAGACCAGTTAGAAGATAATTACCAAGAAGCACCCTCAAAACTTTTTTTATAGGTTTAGTGAGGGAGCATGTCACGGTAGTAAAATAAGTTAAATTGTTAGATAGTCATGGGAATTTTGTTTCCATGGCTATTTTTGATATTATTAATTTGGGGATTATTTTATGAATAATTTAAGATTAAATTTGAGCGTTTTGCTATAAAATATATTATAAGTAACTATGAAGAAAGGGTGTGCAGTGATGATTCGCCTAGAAAATTTAGATAAGCAATTTAAAACGGTAAAGGCAGTAGATGGACTCACTCTAGAAGTTTCAAAGGGAGAGGTTTTTGGATTACTTGGGGAAAATGGAGCTGGAAAAACTACTACACTGAGATTATTAGCTACTATGCTAAAACCCACTGGTGGTACAGCTATAATAAATGGTGAAGATTTAGTAGAAAATCCAGATAAAGTACGTGAATCTATTGGTATATTATTTGGTGGAGAGACAGGACTTTATGACAGACTAAGTGCTAGGGAAAATATAGCATATTTTGGACAATTAAATGGCATGGAAAAGGAAGCGTTAAATGCAAGGATAGATGATCTTTGTAAGAGATTGGGAATGGAAGAATACATGGATAGAAGGGCAGGTAAATTTTCTAAGGGAATGAAACAAAAAGTTGCTATTGCCCGAAGCATAGTTCACAATCCACCAATAATGCTATTTGATGAACCTACTTCTGGATTGGATGTAACGGCGATAAGGGTAGTTCAGGAATTTATAAAAGAGCTCAAAAATGAAGGTAAGACGATAATATTTTCGAGTCATTCTATGGCTGAAGTTGAAAAGCTTTGCGATAGAGTAGGTGTAATAAACAAGGGTAAGCTAGTTGCAATAGGAACGTTGGAAGAACTTAAAAGAGAGCATGGTACTGATGATCTAGAAGAAGTATTTATAAGATTGATCGGAGGCGAAAAACATGACTAAATATATGGGTATAGTTCTAAGAAAAGAGCTAATAGATATAATGAGAGATAAAAAGACATTGATAACGAGTTTTTTAATTCCGATATTGATATTCCCAATAATGGCACTTGCTATGGGTGCTAGCGTAGGCGAGATAGTGAAAGACGCAGAAAAACCAGTTCCAGTAGTTATAAAAGGAGATATAGATAGTGATTTTGGAAGTTATCTTCAAACGAGTGGGGGGTTAGATATAAGAGATTTAAAAAATCCACTTGAATCGCTAGATGAACTAGAAATTTATGCTATCATAGATATAAAACCTGAGTTTTTGGAAGCATTGAGCAGTGGAAGGACTGCAAAACTTGAAGTGTTATATGATGAAAGTAGTCAAAAATCATCTATGGGTATGAGTAAAATCACAGATATTGTGAGTGGATTTGCTGAAACTAAGCGAAACGAAAGACTCAAAGAATTAGGCATAGACCCTGAGATACTTGAAGTGATAAATGTTGATAGCGTTTCAGTTGCATCAGACGAAAATAGCGGAATAACGATGATGCTTGTAACTATGCTAGTACCAATGTTACTTTCTATTTGGGCAGCAACTGGTTGTATTGCACCAGCGACAGATATAGGAGCTGGGGAAAAAGAAAGACAAACGCTAGAGCCACTTCTTACTACTAATGTCAGCAGAACTAGTTTATTGCTCGGGAAATATATTGCAGTTGTTATATCAGGAATACTAGCGACATTTGCATCGCTAATAGGTTTTGGACTAGCAGCGATGATAAATCCAAGTATGTTTGCAACTATTAGTTTGTCTTTAGGTGCATTACTGACTATAGGGTTTGCAGCAGTAGGCCTTACAATGGCATTTGCAGCTCTTGAACTTGCGATTAGTTTTTATGCTAGGAATTTCAAGGAAGCACAAACGTATTTGACACCTATAACATTTGTAGTATTGATTCCAGCTTATT
>JAOAQY010000103.1 GCA_025210965.1 Tissierellales bacterium | reverse complement strand
GAAGGAAAGTATGCCATTATAGTTGGAAGATTCAATGAATTTATCGGAGGAAAATTACTAGATGGAGCAATAGATGCATTAAAGAGACATGGTGTAGATGAAAATGATATTTCATTGATTTGGGTGCCTGGAGCATTTGAAATACCACTTGCAGCTAAGAGATTGGCTGTAAGTGGTAATTACGATGCGATAATCTGTTTAGGTGCGGTAATTAGAGGAGCGACACCTCATTTTGATTATGTTGCAAATGAGGTATCTAAGGGAATTGCAAATATTTCGATAGAAACTGGAGTACCTATTAGCTTTGGGGTTCTCACTACAGATACTATAGAACAAGCTATAGAACGAGCTGGAACGAAAGCTGGAAATAAAGGCTTTGATGCTGCTAATACAGCTATAGAAATGGTTAATTTATTCAAAGTTATCTAGTTAAATTTGCTATATAAAGCTATTAAATAAAATGACTAAATAAAGCAGCTAGAAAAAATTTATTAATCAAGAATTTTCTTAAATCTAAATATTGCTAAAGCTAAAAGTATTACACCTAGAAGTCCTAATATCAAAACATCTGAATATAGGTAATGAAGGCTTACTCCTTTTAATATAATGCCCCTTAAAATATTTATAAAATATGTTAGGGGTATTATATTACCCACTTGATTTATAGGAAAAGGCATTGCATCTCTAGGAAATATAAAACCAGACAATAGGACACTTGGAAGCAGTAATAGCAAGCTCATTTGCATAGCTTGAAGCTGATTACTTGCTATACTAGATACTAACATTCCCATTGCAAGAGCACATATTACAAAACCAAAACCAAGTATGATGAGAAGCAGTACATTTCCTTGTATAGGAACACCAAACCAAAAAGTTCCAAAAAACAAAGCTATTAGAAAATCTACAGAACCAATTAATATATATGGAATCATTTTGCCAAGTATTAGTTCACTAGAACGAATTGGAGTTACTTGAAGCTGTTCAAGGGTTCCTCGCTCCTTTTCTCTTACTAATGTGAAGGCTGTAAGTAAAATAGTTATATTTTGCATTATAAGTCCGATAAGAGCTGGAATTGTGAATCTAGTACTTTCAAGAGCAGGATTGAACCATACCTTTGTTCGAAAATCTATTATGGGATTATAATTTGTGCCCTGATATTTAAGAGAATATGCTTTTGATAGCAATATACTGCTTTGGAGAGCAGTTCTTGCTATAGTTGGATCAGAACCATCTATTATAAATTGAGCGGAAGAAGACACGCCTCTTTTGATGTTCTTTGAGAAACCTGATGGAAGTATCAGTGCAGCTTTTATTTTATCTTCCTTTATTAAATTATCAATGTCTTTTAAATTGTCTGTGTAATTAGAGACATTAAAGTAATTAGAAGCAGAAAACTTACCTATAAAATCTCTACTGATTTCAGTTTTATCGTAATCGAATACTGCTAATTTTATATTTTCCACATCGGTATTTACAGCGTATCCGAAAATTAATATAAAGAGAATGGGCATTATTAGAGCCATTATAAGGCTAGCTTTATCCCGTTTTATATGTATAAATTCTTTTCTTACTATTGAAAACAATCTTTGTATACTCATGAGGGCCTCCATTTTAATCATCAGATTTTAAGAAAGATTTTGAAACTACTATTCCAGATTGCATTTCAACGTATTTTATAAATACATCTTCTAGACTAGTGCAATTATGTTCCTTTATGAGCTCAGAAGGAGTACTTTTAACCAATAATTTACCATCAAAAATAAAGCCGACTTCATCGCAGCTCTCAGCTTCATCCATATAGTGGGTTGTTATTAATATGCTAATTCCATCTTTAGCTAATTGCCTTATGGTTTCCCAAAATATTCTGCGGGAGACGGGATCTACACCAGCAGTAGGCTCATCTAAGATAAGTAGTTTAGGATTATGAAGAAGAGCACAGCTAAGAGCTAGACGTTGCTTCCAGCCTCCTGATAAATGTTCTGCTAAAAAATTCTGTCTATCTTCAAGACCAGTTAATTTCAGTAATTCGCTTATTCTATTTTTCTTATCATCTGATTTTAAAGAATAAATATCAGCGTAAAAGCGAAGATTTTCAATCACAGTTAAATCGGTATATAGACTAAATTTTTGAGACATATATCCTATATTTTGTTTTATTGAATCGCTTTGAGTTAAATCGAAGCCTAAAACAGTTCCAAAGCCAGAACTAGGAGAAATTACTCCGCAAAGCATTCTTATTGTTGTTGATTTACCAGCACCGTTAGGGCCCAATAATCCAAATATTTTTCCTGATGGAATTTTTAGAGAAACATCGTTTACGGCTATGTGATCGCCAAAAGATTTTTTTAAATTATTAATTTCTATAATCCAATCCATTTTTACTCCTCCTGAAAAATTACATCTACTAGCATACCAGGTTTTAAATCTCCATTTGAATTATCTATATCTAAATTCACTTCAAACACTGTTTCAGCTCTGTTTTCTTTTGACTCAATATTTTGAGGAGTAAATTCAGCTTTATTAGATATGAAGTTTACTACGCCAGTACCTTTGAGGTTTCCATCAGAACCGTAAAGATTTGCTGTAGAGTCAATTTTGATATTTGATAAGTTTAAATCAGAAATATAGATTTTTACCCAAAGATTGTCAGCATCTATTATACTGATAAGAGATTTTTGAGGAAGTATAAATTCACCCTTGTGAAAGTTAATTGATTGTATCAAACCTCCAATAGGAGCATATAAATTAGATTTGGAAATAAGGAGTTCAAGTCTTTCAATTTCAAGATCTATCCCATCAATTTTTAGCTGACTTTTCCTTATATCAGAATCTCTAGCACCATTTAAAAGTTTAGATAACTCAGCATTGTAAGAATCATATTGCTTTTGTAAGCTATTTTTTCTAGAGGCACTTTGATCTAATTCTGTTTTCTTTAAATCGAGAGTTTGATTAGTTATTGCACCTGATTCAAAGAGAGATTTAGAATCATCGTATACCTTTAGGGCATAGTTGTAAGCTGATACAGCTCCAGATAACTGGGCAGAAATATTTTTAAGATTAGCACGAGCCCTTGCTAATTCTTCATTTCTAGAGCCTTCTAGGAGCTGTGTCATTTCTAAAGAGGCTATTGCTTTTTTATTTTCGAGTTGTTTTAGCTCAAGATCCAAATCTTCATGATTAATAGATAAAAGAAGAGTGTTTGCTTTTACAAAATCTCCTTCATTTATGATTATATTTTCAATAGTGCCACTTACTTCGCTATTTATAATTATTTCATCAGCTTCTACACTACCAGTATATGTCATTGCTGACTCAGATGAAGTAGAAGAACAAGCTGTTAGTAAAAACAAAAATGAAATATATAATGCAAATATTTTATTAAATTTCAATGTAAACTACCTCCAAATATTTATTGGTAAAGCATGTAAAGTATAACACAAAAATGCCCAAATATTACTCGTTCTAATCAAAAAGCACTGGAAAATAATTAAAATAAATTTTGTTTAGGAAAAGTTTGTACAAAAATATTTCTTTTTGTCCCACAATAGTATAATATGTATAGGAGTGATTAAAATTAGAAAATAAGATATAGAAAGGTAGTTGTTATGATAGGAGTTAATGGAGTCTCACTTAGATTTGGAGACAAAAAATTATTTGAAAATGTAAATTTGAAATTTACAAAGGGAAATTGTTATGGTGTAATTGGTGCAAATGGAGCGGGAAAATCTACTTTCCTTAAAGTTTTGTCGGGAGAAGTAGAACCTAATAAAGGAGATATAAATATTACACCAGGAGAGCGCTTGGCAGTATTAAAGCAGGATCACTTTGCATATGATGATGAAAAAGTATTAGAAACTGTAATGCTGGGGCATGAGCGCTTGATGGAAGTTATGAAAGAAAAAGATGCACTTTATGCTAAAGCTGATTTTTCAGAAGAAGATGGAATGAAAGCGGCTGAATTAGAGAGTGAATTTGCAGAAATGGATGGATGGGATGCAGAGACAAATGCAGAGAAGCTACTTATAGGTCTTGGGATAATGAAAGACCAACATGATAAGTATATGAGAGAACTGAAGGGTAGCGAAAAGGTAAAGGTACTTTTAGCACAGGCATTATTTGGTTCGCCAGATATATTACTATTAGATGAGCCTACAAACCATTTAGATTTTGAATCTATTAGCTGGCTTGAAGAATTTTTGATTAATTATCAAAATACAGTAATAGTTGTGTCCCATGACCGTCACTTTTTAAATATGGTTTGTACACATATGGTTGATATTGATTTTGGAAAAATTAAAATGTTTGTTGGAAATTATGATTTCTGGTATGAATCTAGTCAATTAGCGCTTCAGTTGATGAGAGAGCAAAATAAGAAAAAAGAAGAGAAAGTAAAGGAATTGGAGAAGTTTATTGCTAGATTTAGTTCTAATGCATCTAAAGCAAAGCAAGCGACTTCTAGAAAAAAATTACTTGATAAAATTACAATAGATGATATAGAACCATCTACAAGACGTTATCCATTTGTTGGATTTACTCCTGAGAGAGAAGCTGGAAAGGATATATTGTTTGTTGAGAATTTAAGCAAGACTATAGATGGAGTTAAGATTCTTGATAATATATCATTTACAATCAACAAGGGAGATAAAATAGTATTTTTAAGTAGAAACGAACAAGCAATTACAGTTTTATTTAAAATATTAATGGAAGAATTAGAGCCAGATGAAGGATCATTTAAATGGGGTGTAACTACTTCACAGGGCTATTTGCCAAAAGATAATGGAAATTATTTCAATAATAAAGAACTTAATTTAATAGATTGGCTTAGACAATATTCTACTGAAAAGGATGAAACATTTATCAGAGGTTTCTTGGGAAAAATGCTTTTTGCTGGTGAAGAAGCTAAGAAGCAGTCTAATGTATTATCTGGTGGAGAAAAAGTTAGATGTATGTTTTCAAGACTTATGCTATCAGGAGCTAATGTAATGTTGTTAGATGATCCTACAAACCATTTAGATCTAGAATCTATTCAAGCGGTAAATAATGGATTACAATCATTCAAAGGCACATTATTATTTACTTCACATGACCATAAATTTGTTAAAACTATTGCAACTAGAGTTATTGAATTAACGCCAAATGGTGTGTTTGACAAAGAAATAGATTTTGATGAGTTTTTAGAAGATGAGCAGATAAAGAAGCAAATAAACACTATGTATGAAAAATAAAATGGAAGTAACCGTCTAGTTTTAGCTAGATGGTTATTTTTTTATATAGAAAAAACAAAACTAGTTTACAAATGGTTTACAAATTGTGAATAGAAAATGACAATTAATTGAAACAACTGTACATGATGTTTAAAAAGGTTTAAACTAATTTTGATAGAAGCAGATTTTGATATAAAAATAAGGAGGCGTATTCAGTTGAAAAAAATAGCAATATTTTTGGCAATAGTTATAGGAATTACAATAACTGGATGTGGAAACAATACAAATACGAACAGTGAGAAAAAAGAAGTTGAAAATCAAAAGAATACTGAAGTAGTTGCAGTAAAAAAAGATGAAGGAGAAAATGAAAATTTAAGCAAGACACAAAATACACTTTCATGGAATTTAGAAGATGAGCAAGTTAGAATACATATACCGTATGAAATACCAAAGTATAGTCCACAAAAACAGAGCTACAAGTTTGATTTAGATTCTGTAGAAAATAAAATTGAGGGATTTACAGAAAACCAAAAAGAGATGCTAGAGAAGAATGGCTTTGTAGTGATAAAGGGAGAGCATCCGTACTATAAAATGAATTATCCATATGAGTGGTTTGATTATTTAAAAGATCCATACTTTATAACATCAGATGAACTTTTGTACATGTATCATATATTTTACTCAGAAACAATGAAATACATGGAATTGACAGATTGGGGCGATAAATTAGAGCAACTTGTAGGCAGTGTATCAGATAAGAGCTTGAGAGCGTATGAAAGAGCAGAAACTGATATAAAAGAAGATTTAAAATACGTTTGTGCATATATAAATGTAGCTGATAGGCTTATGGGGAAAGAACGAACACTTCCAAAAGATATAGAAGCAATGGTAGCAAAAGAAATTGAAAATATAGAAAATGCACAAGGAGTTAAAAAATCTGATATATTTGGAATAGATGTAGATTATACTCAGTATACAGTTAGAGGACACTACACTAGAGCTGAGGAGCTAAAAAAATATTTTAAGACTATGATGTGGCTTGGTCAATCTGGTTTTCAGATGACTACTATAAATAGTGATAAAGAAACATTTAAACTAGATGAAAGTGTTAGAAGTTTGATGTTTACGACTATATTATTATCCGAGAATAAAGATGATTATCAAAACTATCTAAAACTATACAATATGACATCACTCTTTAGCGGACAATCGGATGATATAGGCGTGGTACAATTAGTAAAACTTATAAAGGACGTGTATGGAACTGCACCTGATTTGGAAGTATTTAGAGATGATAAATATGAATCAAAACTAAAAGAAGCTGTACTAAACCTTGAAAAACCAAAAATAGAGACAAAGATAGCTTCAGAGTTTAGCGAAGTAAATATTCCGAAGGGAAGACAGTTTAGACTTATGGGACAGAGATATACTTTGGATTCAGATATAATATCTCAATTGACAGTTCCAGGATCAAGACCACTGCCAAGTTCTTTAGACGTATTAAGTGTATTTGGACATAAAAGGGCAGAAAAAATTAATAGGGAATACAATGTAACAGATCAAATTTGGTCGGGTTACAATGAAAAGCTTAAATTACTGCAAGAAAAAATTGCATCTCGAAGTGTTGAGGATTGGCAGAAAGATTTGTATACAGGCTGGCTATGGTCTATAGATGCAGCTGCACAGAGTTTTGAAGATGATGAAAACATGCCTCCATTTATGCAAACAGAAGCTTGGAGTGACAAAGCAATTGCAAGCGCATTGGGAAGTTATGCAGAGTTAAAACATGATAATGTACTCTATTCAAAGCAACCAGTAGCAGAATGTGGTGGTGGAGTAGATTATAAAGAATATCACTATGTCGAACCAAATGTAGAGTTGTACACAAGACTTCTATGGCTTAGCAAATATACGAAGGCAAATTTGGAAAATTGCACAGAGTTGGATGAAGGTGTAACTAATATATTAAATTCTATGATTGATATGATAGGACTCATGCAGTCAGCATCTATAAAAGAACTTGAAGGCAAGGAAATAACTCAAAAAGAGTATGCTACAATGGGTGGAATTGGAGGCTTGATTGACTATATATCAGAGGATTATAAATTCAAGATAGCAGATGCTACTAATACGCCAAATGGAATAGATGAAAAAACATCAGCTATTATATCGGATATAGCTACTATATTGCCAAATGAATTTAGCGAGGGCGGTTATCTAGAACTTGGGACAGGACTACCACATCAAATCTATGTTATATGTCCAATAGATGGAAGACTTTACCTAACTAGAGGAGCTGTGTATAGTCCATATGAATTTGTATCAGATGAGCGATTGACGGATGAAAAATGGCACAATATGATAGGGCTTAGAAAACCAGACGACAATTATGGTGATTACACATATGGAGAACCAGAAATAGAATTATTAGACGTAATGCCATGGATGAAATCATATGTTTCTGATGAAAATTCTAATATAGATATAGAAGAACCAGAAATAGAGTGGGAACCATATGAAGAGTAGAATAAAAAAAATAACTGCAATTGCAATAATTTTAATTGTGATTAGTACAATTATGGTGATATTAGAGTCAAACAATGAAAAATTTGTTTTAGAAGAGTACAAATTGTATGAGAAAGATTATTTGGGGAGAAAGACCATTCTCATAGAGAATGTATTGGATTTTAAATATGCTGATTTGAAGGGAATAGGAGAAACATTGCTAGTAATAGAGACTGATAGACCTAATCAAATTTATGAGGGCTTGGAAGTTGGAAACTGGATTAGATTTTACGAATACAAAGAAGGTAAGGTCAAACTGGTGTATGAAAATGATTTTACAAGGGTTAGACCTTGGATGATAGATGTTGGTCATATAGATGATGATGACAGAGATGACGTATTTGTTGGGGTTTATAAAAATACTAAAGTGTATCCACTAGCTAAAAGACCATTTTTTTTCAATTGGGATGGCAAAAAATTGACTAGGAAATGGACAGGTTCGTACTTTAATATCAATGAGTTGATGAATGTTGAATTTGAAGATGAGGATAAAGATGGCATAGATGAAGTGAAGGCAAGAGAACGTTTAAAGAATGGACGAGAAGTAACAAATTTTTACAAATGGGCCCATTTTAATTTCGTTATAAAAGAATAACTTTGAAAGAACGCTGTTTCTAGAGTTTAAGGAGCAGCGTTTTTATCAATATAATAAAAATATATTTCTAAAGCAGAAATTCGAGTTATAATAGATATAAGATAAAAATAAGGGGTGCATAAAGTGAAAAAAGAGCATTTAAAAATAAAACAAATTATGGAAAGAGAATTGTCTTGTTCTGCACACAATATAGACCATGTAATGAGAGTATATGATTTATGCAAGACAATAGCTACTGATGAATTAAATGTTGATATGGATGTGTTAATACCAGCAGTATTATTACATGATATAGCTAGAGTGAAAGAAAGCGAAGATAAAAGTGGGAGTACAGATCATGCACTCTTGGGAAGTGAAATGGCAGAGCAGATATTACAAGATCTTGATTTTGATTCAAACAATATAGAAAAGATAAAGCATTGTATACTGGCACATAGATATAGAACTGGGCATACTCCAGAATCTATTGAGGCAAAAATACTATTTGATGCAGATAAGCTAGATGCCATTGGAGCTATTGGAATAGCTCGATGTTTCATGATATCAGGTAAATCAGGACAGGCTCTAAGAGCTATAGATGATATAGAGGCTTATGGCAGAGAGAATCTTTCGGAGAATGGAAGAATCAAGGATTTATCAAAGCATACTCCATTTATGGAATATGAATTTAAGTTAAAGAAAATACCTCAAAAATTGTACACTGAAAGTGCAAAGCAAATTGGACAAAAGAGAGTTGAGTATATGAATGAATTTTTCACTAGATTAGAAACGGAAATGAATGGCGAAATCTAATGAGGGGGATTTGAAATTATGGAAAAACAATTGGAAATAGAGATACTAGAATCTATTAGAGGCATAGAACAAGAACTCAATAATCTTAAAATTATTGGTATTGACGAATTGGAAATAGATAAAACGGCTATTATAGTAGTTGATGTGGTGAATGGTTTTATAAACGAAGGTAGTTTAGCAGATAAATCTATTTCTAGGATTATACCGAATATAAAAATGTTACTAGATAACCTTGTAGGTGCGAAAAAGTTGTTTTTTTTAGATGAGCATACACCAGAATCAGAAGAATTGAAAACTTACCCAGAGCATTGTATGATTGGAAGTCGTGAGAGTGAGATAGTATCAGAACTTAAGCCATATACTGCTAAAAATGCTTCTGTGATAACCAAAAATTCTACGAATGGATATCATGCAGAAGCTTTTCAAGTCTGGTTAGATGAGAATTTAGATGATTTAGAGAGTATAGTAATAGTAGGAGATTGCACTGATATATGTATTAGTCAATTTGCTCTAACTCTTAAAACGGTATTTAATGAATGGAATATGCCAATTAGAATAATAGTTCCTAAAAATTGTGTTGATACTTACGATGCAAAAGCAATATATCACCATGCAGTTCTCAAAAATTACATGGCACTTTATGACATGAAATCTAATGGTATTGAAGTAGTAGAAGCCATAGCTGACAAATAAAAAAAGATGCCGAATGGCATCTCTTTTTATTATCTATTTTTATAAGCTTTTACTCTGTCTTTTTCATTCAAGATTCTCTTTCTAATTCTTAAAGAATCAGGAGTGATTTCTACAAGTTCATCCCACTCTATGAATTCAAGAGCTTCCTCTAAAGTGAATTCTTTAGCACCATTTAATTTGATAGCATCATCAGATCCAGAAGCACGAACATTTGTAAGTTTCTTATTTTTACAAACATTAACAACCATATCTTCTTTACGACTATTTATACCGACTATCATTCCTTCGTAAACATCTACAGCAGGATTTATAAGCATAGTAGCACGTTCACTTAAGTTATAAAGAGAATAAGCCATTGAAGCACCTGCTTGTTGAGAAATCAATACTCCTCTCAATCTACCTGGTAAATCTCCACAATGTGGTTTGAATGAATCGAATGAACGAACAAGAGTACCTTCACCTCTAGTTTCATTTATAAATTCACTTCTATATCCCAATAATCCACGTGTTGGAACTAAGTAAGTTACTTTAGTATAACCAACATCTGAGCTCAAACCTTCCATTATACCTTTTCTCTGATTAAGTGCAGCTATTATTCCACCTGAATATTCATCTGGCATAGTTGCTATAACTTTTTCATAAGGCTCATGTAGTTTGCCATCAACTTTTTTCATCAATACCTCTGGTTTTGAAACACTGATTTCATAACCTTCACGTCTCATATTTTCAAGCAATATAGATAAATGAAGTTCACCACGACCAGAAACTTTGAAACCTTCATTTCCTGGAAGAATTTCAACTTTTAGACCAACATTTGTTTCAAGCTCACGATCTAAACGATCTAAAATATGTCTAGATGTCAAGAACTTACCACTTTGTCCACAGAATGGTGAATCATTAACGTAGAAGTTCATAGCAAGAGTTGGCTCTTCTATTTCAATCATCTCAAGGGCTTCAACATTTGAAGGATCACAAAGTGTTTCACCAATAGAAATATCGCTAATCCCTGCAATTGTTACAATTTCACCACTTTGAGCTTCATCAACTTCAATTCTATTTAAGCCTTCGTTAACGAATATCTTAAGTATTCTACCAGAAGCAGTGCTACCGTCACGTTTACAAATAGTAACTGTTTGATTTTTCTTCAATACACCACGATTTACACGACCAATTCCCAAACGTCCGATGTAGTCGTCATAACCAAGAGCAGATATCTGTAACTGAGCAGGTTCTGCGTCTCTATTTGGATAAGTTTCAACGTGATCTTTTATTATATCAAATAATGGAGATAAATCTGTACTATCATCGTCCAAACTAACTTTTGCTATACCTTCTTTTGCTATACCATAAACAATAGGGAATTCTAATTGTTCATCTGTAGCATTTAAGTCAACAAATAAATCAAAAACCATATCAACAACTTCTTCAGCTCTTTGATCTTTTTTATCTATCTTATTAATAAATAAAATTGGTTTTAATCCTTTTTCAAGTGATTTCTCCAAAACAAATCTAGTTTGAGGCATTGGTCCTTCACTTGAGTCAACTAACAAAATAGCAGTATCAACAGTTTTCATAATACGCTCAACTTCTGATGAGAAGTCGGCATGTCCTGGAGTATCAACTATATTGATTTTCATACCGTTGTGCTCAATTGCACAGTTTTTTGAGTAAATTGTAATTCCTCTTTCACGCTCTAAATCATTGCTATCCATAATACAATCTACAACAGCTTCATTTTCTCTAAATACTCCACTCTGAGATAGTAAAGCATCTACAAGTGTTGATTTACCGGCATCGACATGGGCGATTACGGCTAAATTAATAATATCTTTACGGTTCATAAACTACCTTCTTTCTAATTATTCACGCTCATCTACATAAAAATCATAACCTCGTTATTATACACATTTTTTGAAAATAAAGCAACGAAAAAATATTAAAGATGGAAAAAAAATAAATTTTTATGTTTGCAATAGAAAATTGTACAAAACTTATTTACAATAGTAATAGGCTAATATTAAGGAGATTTTAAGAATTGCAATATAAAATTAAAGTCTGAAATAAAGTTTAGAGAGGTTGGGTAAATTTATGAAAACGAGACTTGTCATAGATTCATGTAGTGATTTGTCCCAAAAATATTATAAAGAACATCGAAAGCATTTAGAATTAATTGGGATGCCTGTTGAAATTAAATCAATAGAATTTTTAGATGAATTTGGAAAGAACTATTCAAATGATACTTTTTTTGATGATTTAAGAAATGGAGAGTTTCCAAATACAGCTCAAATAAACACTTATAGATTTGAAAAAAAATTTGAAGAATTATTAGAAGATGGAGAAAACGTTATTTATCTAGGATTCTCGTCAGGACTTAGTGGAACATGTCAAAATGCTTTTATGGCCAAGCAAAATATTATGGAGAAAAATCCGAATGCAAAAATAGAAATAGTAGATACAAAAGCGGCGTCAATAGGAGAAGGACTATTAGTACGTGAAGCAGTTAGATTAATTGAATGTGGAGCTTCATTTGAAGAAATAATTGAATGGATGAATAAAAATAAAATGTGCGCACAGCACTGGTTTGCAGTCGATGACCTAATGTATTTGAAAAAAGGTGGAAGAATTTCAGGAACGAAAGCAGCTGTTGGAACTATGTTAAATGTGAAGCCTATACTTACAGTTGATTCTGAGGGAAAGCTCGGAGCTCATTCAAATGTCAGAGGCCGAAAAAAATCAATTATGTTTTTGGCTCAGAAAGCAGGAGAACAATGGATATTGAATGATAGCAGTGAGATTATTGTAGGACATGGTCAGTGTTTAGAAGAGGCTGAAAAATTAAAGGCACATATAGAAAAATTGTGTCCGGATGCAAATATATGGATAACAGAATTATCTGCTACAATAGCGTCTCATGTGGGTCCAAATATGCTAGCAGTAGCTTTTTTGGGAGAAAGACGATAATTAGAAATAGGGACTTTAAATGTCCCTATTTTTAATTTTTTGAAATATTTATTGCTTAGTGTTGACAAAACTGATTATATAAGTGATTCTATAGTTAGAGAAAAGGTTTTCCTGGGAAATTATAGATTTTATAAAGTGAGGGATGAATATGATATTTAGGAACATAGTAGAAAAAGATGTGCCAAAACTTTATGAGGGCTGGACTGAAAAAGACAATTATTCTATTGAAGAGCTGGAAACGTATATAAAGAATCATGGTGAAACAAGTTTCTTGGTTGAAGATGGTGAAAAGACAATAGCTGGAATATTGGCTGGACATGATGGATTAAACGGATACATTCATCACATACAGGTTGAAGAATCTTATAGAAAAAATGGTGTAGGTGAAAAATTACTGGATTGTGCAGTTAAAAGCTTGATGCAAAAAGGTATAAAAAATTGTCACGTATTAATAGATGGTAGTGATACATTAAATAGGCGATATTGGGTGAGAAAAGGTTTTGAGAGGCAAGACAGTGTTTACATGTATTCCAAAAATCTAGATTGATTTTAACCTTAAATTTTGAAAATTTCTTTGTTTACAACTCGAATATGGTATAATAGGGAAGGTATATTGATGAAAAATATTTGTTAAAATATTTTTTCTAGATTGACAGATGAGGGTGATTATTAATGAAGAAGGAATTTATACTGTATCTCGAGGAAATGCAACCGACTCAGCCTTATGTAGATTCAGAATTGATTCATCACCGCGATAAAGAGAACATAGAGAATCAAAGTTCTATTGAGGTAAAAATTATTGATGGTGAACTTGTGCTGATTAAAGGGCATGAAAAGGTTTATTTAGCCATGCTTAAAAATCAAAAGCAAATTGAAGTTTGTTGGTCGCAAGATATTGATGATGTTTCATATTATAAGCATTGTGTTGAATATTGCCAGAGTAAAGGAATTCATACTGTTTTAGACTTAAACAAACATTGCTATGAGAGTGATGTCTGTAAGGAGTTACAATTAGATATGAATGAAAAATATGAGATGAAAAGGTAAATAAAAAACTCCTCTTGACCTATACGGCTTAAGAGGAGTTTTTATTTTTGCTAATTAATCAGATTTTGAATGAGTTTCAATGCTAACTAAACTCATTGTGAAATCTAACAAATTGATACAAATAAAAAAATTTAGTAAACCGAGCGGGAATCCTCGGTAATTCACTGCCGAGGAGTTTACTAAATGTGCTAGAGGTAATGCTCTAGCGTATCTATTAGAAAATCTATATTTTTTGTGCTTAGAGAAATTTTTTCATTATTTTTTAAAGTCAAAGTAACTAAATCGTTTCCATCTACTATAAATAACTTGCTACTTCTTTTTTGACTAAGGTGTATAAAACGAGTTGAAGCTGTAGCACAATTATAAGATTCGATTTCATCGTAACCTATTGTTTGACATTTTGTATTTAAGATTTTGTAATCATAATGTAGTCCAGACTCGTCCAATTTAATCCTAAAGTAGAATTGCTTAGATAAGTAATGCAACAGAAAAGATATTATAGTGAGTCCCAAACAGAAAAGCAAAATAGAATTATTATATATCGAAAATGGATGAAGTAAAAGAGTTACTCCATCAATAAGCAAAAATAGTAAGAATAAGAAGAAGAAAAGAGCACTATATGTTGATTTTAGTCTTTGCTCGTCTATAAAACAAATCATATTACATCACCTCCAATAAAAGTTATATATAATAGTATTTTAAACCTATAGAGAAGTCAATAGCAGATTGTAAGTGTGAATTAAACTTAAAAAAGATTATAGAATACTATTAAAATTTTATACGTAAAACTTATATAATCTAGATTATATGAGTTTTGTGTAAATAAAAATTAATAGATGAGTCACCTTTTGTATAAAAGGTTGACTAATTGGAGATAGTTCTATATAGTATATATAAGATTAATTGATGGGGGTGGAAAATATATGAAATTTGAGTTAAAGTCAATGGTTAGAATGTCTTTATTAGCGGCGCTTATTTGTGTATCAAGTTATATTAGCTTTTCTATTGGAACGGTTCCGATTTCGGCTCAGACTTTAGTTATAATGATTGTGGGATTAATGTTAAATCCCAAAGAAGCTGGAGTAACAGTTGGTATATATATATTGCTCGGTGCTATAGGATTACCTGTTTACTCGAATGGTAGTAGTGGATTAGGGATATTATTTGGACCTACTGGTGGCTACATATGGGGATTTTTAATAGGTGCTGTCGCTATAAGTCACATTAAGAACTTAAATAAGAGTATACTAAATTATGCTATAGCGTGTTTTATAGGTGGAATACTAATAATATATGCTATGGGTGCTGCTGGGCTTATGATTGTTGCTAAGATGTCTCTAGATAAGGCTTTGTTAGTTGGAGTATATCCATTTTTAATTGGTGATATTGCTAAAATAGTTGTGGCAATAATCATAGTAAATAGAATAGAAAAACAGATTGGCTCTATTTAGGAGTCAATCTGTTTTTTTAAACTATCAGAAAATAAGTTCCAAGGAGTAGCTAATGTATCTGGTATAGTCTTGGCACTTATAAAGTCTTTTTTGAATGGATGGTATACAGACAGCGCATGTGAAAAAAGACAAATAGTATTTTGGGTTTTTAAAATAGAATTATATTTATTATCGCCTAAAATTGGAAGATTCACGCTAGATAGCTGAACTCTAATTTGATGATGGCGACCAGTTTTTAAATGGATTTTTAGAAGTGACAATGTGCCATAGGAGCTAGTTGAAATAGTTTCAATAACTTCATAATCTAACATAGCAAGTTTACCTTGTGTGTCTGATTCAGTGGTGATTGTACTCTTATTTTTAGTATTTAATTTTTTAAGGTATTGTTTTATACTGCCCTTAGATTCATCTGGGCACCCACAAACTATACAAAGATAATATTTCCGAATGCTGTGATTTTGTATTTGTTTTGCGATACTCTTATTGACTTCTTTCGTTTTTGTAAATAAAACACAACCGCCAACAGGACGATCAAGTCTATGATGCAGCCCTATGTATTGATTTTTAGAATATTGTTTTTTTAGTGCAGAGAATAAGTCAACATCCCCACTAGGATCAGATTGTGTGGGCATATTTATGGGTTTATTGACGATAACAATATGTTTATCTTCGTAAATAATTGGTATTTGCATTAAAGTGCTCCTTTTCATATAATTAATAACTATTTTGAACTACTTAACACTTAAATTTCTTATGTATTTTAAATTGTAGTGTTATAATATTTCCTAGCTATATTATAACACTTTTTATCCGAATTGTTTTGAAAAACTATCTCTTTATACAATGGTTAGATGATGAATGTTTCTAGGTTTTGATTATTAAAACTAATAAGAATTTGATTCGAAACACGATTAAATAAATTTGAAAAGGGTATATAACCGAGAGGGTTTCAAATCAAATTCTATATTATATTAGACGAAAAGAAATATTTAAAGTTCCAGAAAGAGGTGGTAAAAGTGGATAAATACAAGTGTACTGTGTGTGGATATATCTACAGACCAGAACGAGGAGATAGAATAGGAGATATTCCAGAGGGGACATCGTTTGAAGATTTACCAGATGATTGGAAATGTCCGACTTGCAATCAGCCTAAAATGGCGTTTGTAGAAATGGTTAAAAAGTAGAGTTACAATAATGTAAGTTATAAAGATAGAATTGTTATGTGAAAAGATGGCAGTTAAATAGTTAATTTTATAAAATCTAAGTAGAAAGTGAGGCGAAAGTCATGCGATACAAACTACTTAGATTTTTTATTGTGAGCATACTTGTAGCAATCGTAGCTTGTCCTGATTATTTATTGAATGAGAAAGATGTTTACGATATAAATCAGAATTTAAAATATCAAATAAAAGAAGAAGTAAAAGAATATGCTAGCTATGAAGAACTTCCTGAAAGGTTTGTACAAGCAATCACATCTGCTGAGGATAAGAGATTTTGGTATCATCCAGGATTTGATCCTATAGCTATAGGAAATGCAATTTATGTAGATATAAAAAAGAAGAAATTTGTGCTAGGAGGAAGTACCATCACTCAACAGCTTTCTAAAAATCTATTTTTGAATCCGCAAAAGAAAATAGAAAGAAAATTGAAAGAGGTTCTTATATCAGTGAGGTTAGAACTAAACTATACAAAAGAAGACATATTAGAAATGTATAGTAATGTTATATATTACGGAAATGGAGCGACGGGGATAAAAAATGCAGCAATTAAATACTTCGGAAAAAATCTAAGTGAATTAAATATATCAGAATGTGCAATTTTGGCCGGACTACCTAAAAGTCCTAATAGATATAATCCAATTAAAAATTATAAATTAGCTATCAAAAGAAGGAACAAGGTATTAGAGCTCATGGCGAAAAATGGACATATTACAAATATAGAATTAGACAAACTAAAAAAAGAACCTATAGCAATCAAAACAACTTCATATTGTGAAGTTGTTTTTTTCTTGCAAACATTTGTTCGATATGATAATATAAAAATAAAGAACAAACGTTCGGGGGTGACTATGGATATTTTTGATAAATTAAAAATTTTGGCAAATGCGGCAAAATACGATGTTTCTTGCTCTTCTAGTGGATCAAATAGGAAAAATGATGGAGGTTTGGGAAATGCGGTTTCACATGGCATTTGCCATTCTTTTGCTGCAGATGGTAGATGCATTTCTCTTTTGAAGATTCTTCTCAGTAATAAATGCATATACGATTGCAAGTATTGTGTAAATAGAGCGTCGAATGAAACTGCTAGAGCTAGTTTTGAAGTTGATGAAATAGTTAAATTGACTATGAATTTTTACAAAAGAAACTATATAGAGGGTTTATTTCTGAGTTCTGGTGTGGAGGTATCACCAGATTATACAATGGAGAGAATGGTTTCTGTGGTTGAAAGACTTAGAAAAATTGAAAATTTCAATGGATATATACATATAAAAGCTATACCAGGAGCAAAAGTAGAGTTAATTAGGAGAGCTGGTTTTTTAGCAGATAGAATGAGCTCAAATATAGAATTACCTTCGCAAGAGAGTTTGAATTTGCTGGCACCTCAAAAGGAAATGCGAGAATTAATACAACCTATGCAGTGGATTGGAAAGGCATTGGTTCAAAATGGAATTGAAAGAAAAAAATATAAGTCGACACCTAGGTTTGTACCTGGAGGACAAAGTACACAGATGATAGTAGGAGCAAGTTTAGAATCGGATAGACATATAGTTTCGCTTTCAGAGAATCTTTATAAAACGGAAAATCTCAAAAGAGTGTATTATTCTGCTTATATGCCGATTAATAAAGATCCATTGCTACCAGCTTTAGGAGGCCCACCACTTTTAAGGGAGCATAGATTGTATCAAGCGGATTGGTTACTTAGATTTTATGGATTTAAGGCAAATGAAATATTGACAGAATCCAGTCCAAATTTGGATTTAGAGATTGATCCAAAAGCAAATTGGGCTCTCAATCACTTGGATAAATTTCCTATTGAAATAAATCAAGCATCTTATGAAATTCTTTTAAAGATACCGGGAATAGGTCCGAAATCAGCTCTGAAAATTATAAAATCGAGACGAGTTCATTACTTAGATTATGATGATTTAAAGCGAATGCATGTGGTTTTGAAAAGAGCTAAGTATTTTATAACTTGTAAGGGGAAATTTTTGGGGGATTATAAAATGCAAAGAGAATGGATTCGAATGAACCTTGTGGATAAGCAAACTTATATGAAATTTCAACAATTGAATTTTTTTGATCAAATAGATAGGAGGAGCTAAATGTTATGAAAAGGTATATTTATGATGGAAGTTTTGAAGGTTTGATGACTATTTTATATCAATCATATTATAGAGGAATTCCTGAATGGGTTTGTAAAGAAAATCAGGCTACTCAGGGATTAATATTTGAAGATGAAATTATAAATACAGATTTTGAAATATATGAAAAAGTTTGCATGAAAATTGGTCAGAAGAGTTCTAAACATATATTACAACAAGCATATAGAGCTTATTTGTCGGAAGTAGAAGGTGTAGATCTGTCCATAATAAATTATTTAAGAGAGGCTCTAAAAAGAGGGTATCAGATAGAACATGACCTTAAAAACAAACATATACTAAAAGTGAATCAAGCAGCTAGACGTGTAGCGTTTGAATCAATGAGATTTAAAGGATTTGTAAGATTTAAAGATATAGAGGGATATTTGGTGTCTAAAATAGAGCCCGATTACGATATATTGATATTGATAGCAGAACACTTTAAAGAGAGATTACCAAATGAAAAATGGGTTATAGTTGATTCAAAGCGAAAAAAAGCGTTGGTAGGTTATAAAAAAGAAGTAAAAATAGTTGATGGATTAGATGAAAATTATTTTAAGTATGATGAACAGGATAACGGAACATATGAAAAACTTTGGAAAATGTATTTTAAAGAAATAGCAATAGAGAATAGAAAAAATGAAAAGTGTCAGCAAGGATATATGCCAAAGAAATATTGGAAAAATCTTGTCGAGATGAGATAGTAATGATTATTCTTTGCAATTAGCGTACCGTATGATATACTAAGAACGTCAGAAAATAGAAGGGGGCACTGACGTTGCGAAAAGAATATAGTGTAGCATTATTGGGGAACCCAAATTGCGGAAAGACAACATTATTTAATGAATTAACAGGTTCAAGACACACGGTTGGAAATTGGCCAGGAGTAACAGTTGAAAGAAAAGAGGGTATGGCTAACTATGATAAAAAAGATATAAAAATCATAGATTTGCCTGGAACATATAGTATGGTACCCTATTCACTTGAAGAGACAATAACGAGTAATTTTATAATAGACCACAAAGCAGATATTGTAATCAATATATTGGATGTGTCAAACTTAGAGCGAAGTTTGAATTTAACATTGCAATTGATTGAAATGAATGTGAAAGTTATTTGTGTACTAAACATGATGGATATTGCTGAAAAGAGAGGCCTTAAAGTTGACATTGAAAAAATGAAAACCATTTTGGGTATCGAAGTAATCCCAATATCTGCAAGTAAAGGGCATGGAATTTCAGATGTTTTTGATGAAGTATCGAAAGCACTTGAAACTGAATCAAAGCCAAATATTATTAAATATTCAGATGAAATTGAAAGTATAATACTAGAGTCAGAGAGTTTATTTGAAAAAGAAACTAACAAGAAATATAAACGATGGCTTAGCATAAAGGCATTAGAATCAGATGACGGGACATTAAATCACTTAGGTTATTATAATGTAAAAGTAGAGAAAAATCCTTCGCTTATAAAAAGTGCTAGATTTCAAAAAATAGAAGAACTGAAACAAGACATAGTAATAGAAGCTGGTCTAGAAAGTGATTCTATAGCAGATACAGTAGACAAATATGTAACACATCCGAAAATTGGTCTTTTTATATTTGGGGTAATGATGTATCTGGTTTTTGCCCTTACATTTACATTAGGAGATTGGTTAAAGGGTCCACTTGAGTTAGGGATTGAACAGTTTGGAGATTGGGTTCGAGTTGCTTTAGAAGCTATGCCACCTTGGTTTGTATCGCTAATTGTAGATGGTGTAATAAATGGAGTTGGAGGTATACTTACGTTCTTACCCAACATAATGATTTTATTTTTGGCATTGTCACTATTAGAGGAAAGTGGATATATGACTAGGGCAGCATTTTTAATGGATTATTATATGCAGAAAATAGGTCTTAGTGGTAAGGCGTTTATTCCACTTATAATGGGATTTGGATGTAGTGTGCCGGCAATTATGGCGACTAGGATAATGGAAGATGATGCAGATAGAAAAACAGCTATATTTATAATTCCATTTATGTCTTGTGGAGCAAGAATGCCAATATACGTACTATTTTCATCTATATTTTTTGAAGGATACGAGACATTAGTTACGTTTTCACTGTATATATTTGGAATATTGGTAGCAATTTTGATGGGAATGATACTAAAATTAAGCTTGTTTAAAGGTGACGACATGCCTTATATAATGGAACTACCTGATTACAGAATGCCTACGTTCAAAGGAACGGGTGTTTCGGTGCTAGAAAGAATTAAGGAATACGTAACAAAGGCAGGAACGGTTATTTTTGCAGCATCGGTCATAGTATGGTTTATACTTAATTTCAATATTTCAGGAATGTCTGAAATTACAGAGAGTATCGGATATCACTTAGGAGTGTTTATATCGCCATTTTTTAAGCCACTTGGATTTGGTAATTGGCAGGCTTCACTATCTCTGATTACAGGTCTTGTAGCAAAGGAGATAGTTGTTTCTAACATGAATATTTTTTATGGTGCAGGAGAATCCTTAAGTGCAGCTGCTACGGCTATAGGTGGTGCATTTACACCAGCTAGTGGATACTCATTTATGATATTTGCGCTTTTATACACTCCATGTATCGCCACATTAGGAGTTATAAAAAAAGAGATGAATTCGTGGAAGTGGACTGCAATAATCATGGTATATCAAATTGCTGTTGCTTGGTTTTTTAGTTTTGTAGTTTACAATTTAGCAAATATGTTTGGCATCATGATTTCATATCTGGCTGTTAGTTTTTTAATAATATTGATAGTTTTGATATTGTACTATAGTAAAAAGAAGATACAAAAATATTAAATAAAAAAACTGGCTTAATTTTTAAGCCAGTTTTTTCTAATTAATCTATAATTCAAAATAATCTTCTCTAATCTTGTCTAGATAATCTTCATAATGTTTCTGTTCTACTTCACTTAATTGTAAGGCATATAGATTAACCATAAGATCATGGGCTATGTAGTCTTCACTTATTGCTACAAAGCCAGGATCTTTAGTCCATGTAACTTGGCTATTTTCGCCCCTAGAGACTATTCCAGAAACAACATGAATATCATCTATTATTATAGTCATATAACGTTCGTTTTTTTCTAAAAAGTACCTATCAAGTCGCCTATGAGTTATTACTTCATCATAGGGATTATTTTTACCAAAATAAATACCGCGAAGAACAACTCCTCTAGATTTAGCATCATCAAGAGCTGGGCAAAGTGCTAGAACTTCTTCTTCCCACATTGAGATAGCTATTCGTTTTTTAGAATTCAAAATTAAAGTAGTCAAAAATTCTATTATAGGGGAGCGTCCCTTTATAACAACCAATTTATTATCAGTGACTGTTTTATCATAAACTTTTTGAGTATAAGAATCAACTTGGTTTAATATGGTGTTGAAATCCTGCTTCAATCTATTCACTAATAATTTTGGATCAAGAGGATAATACATTTTGGATTTTTCACCAAGTTCTTCAAATACTATTTGTTTGGTTTTCAAAGATTCCAAAATCTCATAAATCCTAGACCTTGGAATGCCAGATTTCTTACTTAGAGAATATCCATTGACAGGATAGTTTTCTAAAAGATTTAGATAAGCTTTTGCTTCATATTCGCTTAAACCTAGCTGTTTCATATTTTCAATAATTAAATGGGTATTTGGCATGATATCCTCCTTAAAACAAAGTATATCAATTATTATACCATTATCTGATGACCAAAGATAACTAAAAAGCAAACAACTATTGAACCGAGTACAGTTAAAATCAAATTATCTTTTTTCCAGCTACAGAAAATAGCGAAACCTAAACCACAGATTGCGGCAGGTGGAAAGCTAGGTGTAGCAGAAAACACTCCAGGAAAAATTAAAGCACCAAGAGCTGTGTAGGGGATATAATTTAAAAAAGTTTCTAATCTATCAGATAACTTTTGATTTCTTATTATAAAGAAAGGTAAGAGTCTAGGGATATAAGTAACGGCAGTCATACCCAATATTAGAAAAAATAAATTATCATGACTCATATTTTACTACACCTCCTTTAGTAGACCAATAAGTACCAAATAATGATGCTATTAGAACCGATAAAATAATGCTCCAACCTTGTGGTAGATGAAAAGCATATGTACAAACAATATTTATTAGTCCAGATAAAATTGCTAAAACAAATGCTTTAGATGAGCGTTTTACTTCAGGAATCAATATGGCAACGAACATTGCATAAAGAGCTATTCCCATACTATCTTGTAATACTGCGGGAAGAACACTTCCCAAAACAAATCCCAAAAATGTACCAAAAACCCATGCTAAATAACCAACTCCTTCGAGAGTAATCATGTATGCTGCTGATAGTTGTTTCTTTCTAAATGAAGCTACAGAAAAAATTTCATCTGTTATTCCAAATGCAATTAAAGGGCTCCATTTTTTAGTTTGATTTGGTAATTGAGGAGCAAGTGAAGCACTCATTAGAAAGTGACGAAAATTCACAAGCAAAGTTGTTAAAATTATTTCACTAAAACCAGCGTCTAGTAGTAGTAGATTTAGTGCTATGAATTGGCTAGCTCCAGCATATACAAACATTGAAAAACCAAGACAAGTCCATATACTAAAATCAGCATTTTTTGCAAGAATTCCAAAAGTCATAGCGACTGGTATGAATCCGAGAATTAAAGGGACACTACTAATCCAACCATCTTTAATCTCGTTACAAGTATATTTTGACATAATAACCTCCTAGTGACCACATTAGTAACTACTATATAATAGTTATTATAGTAGTCACTAATTAAATGGTCAATACTTTTGGGATTACAAATTCGTAAGAGTTTTATAAGTGATTGAAAGATTATACGATTGATTTCATGTGAAATTCTTATTAAAATGCTATAGAGGCTAGAGTTTTGATTGAAAACTGATATAATGTAATATGGGTTTTTGAATAATAAATTTAGATATGGAGGACATCATGGAGTGGATTGAATTAATTAAGGTAATAATATTGGGGATTGTAGAAGGAATAACAGAGTGGTTACCAATTAGTAGTACTGGTCATATGATTTTAGTAAATGAATTTATGCACATGAATATAACGGATGAGTTTAGAGAGATGTTTTTTGTAGTTATACAATTGGGAGCAATATTAGCAGTTGTAGTGTTGTATTTTGGAAAACTTTTTCCATTTTCATTTAAAAAAGAAGAACAATTTATAAAAAAAGAAACCATGAATTTATGGTTCAAAATAGTTGTGGCATGTTTACCAGCAGCAGTTATAGGTTTAGCCTTTGATGACATTCTTGATGAGCTTTTTTACAACTATCAAACTGTAAGTATTATGCTGATATTTTATGGAATTGTATTCATATGGCTTGAGAAGAGAAATAAAGATATTACTCCTAGAGTCGATAACTTAAATGAGATAAGTTATAAATTAGCTTTAGCAATAGGTGTATTTCAGCTTTTAGCATTGATACCTGGGACATCACGTTCGGGAGCAACTATTATTGGTGCGATGTTACTTGGCTCTAGTAGAGTTATTGCAGCTGAATTTACTTTCTTTTTGGCAATACCAGTTATGTTTGGTGCAAGTTTAGTTAAATTAATTAAATTTGGTTTGATCTTTACAACAAATGAGATAATAATATTGGTATTGGGTATGATAGTAGCATTTATAGTATCTATATTAGCTATTAAGTTTTTAATGGGATATATTAAAAAACATGATTTTAAGGTGTTTGGCTGGTACAGAATTGTATTGGGTGTAATTGTACTTGGATATTTCTTATTAAATTAGGAGGAGAATTTATTGAAAGGACGGAAAATATTTATTGTATTTTTGATAATAGCTACTCTTATTCAAGTTGGATGCAGAAATGATAAAAAAAATTCATGGGACTCATCAGCAACGCTTTATGAAGTGAATTTAAGACAGTATACAGAAGAAGGTACTATAGCTGCATTTTTAGAAAAACTACCAAGAATAAAAGAATTGGGAATCAAAACACTTTGGTTTATGCCAGTGCACCCTGTTTCAGAAACAAAGCGTAAGGGAGAATTAGGTTCGGTGTATGCGGTAAGCAACTATAGGGAGATAAATTCTGAATTTGGAACAATAGATGAGTTTATAAATTTGGTTAATATATGCCACGAAAATGGATTCGATGTAATATTAGATTGGGTGGCTGGTCACACTGGTTGGGATCATCCTTGGATAGAACTACATCCAGATTGGTATTTATCAAAAAATGGTAAGATAATAAGTCCAGAGGGCACAGATTGGACAGATGTAGCGGATTTGGATTTTAGAAATGATGATATGAAAAAAGCTATGATAGAAGATATGAAATATTGGATAGATGAAGTTGGTATTGATGGATTTAGATGCGATGCCGCTTGGAGCGTACCAACTAGCTTTTGGGAAGAATTGAGTGTGGAGATTGAAAATAATGACAGAGATATATTTTTGTTAGCGGAAGATGGTTCAAAACAAGAGTTGTTGGATAAGGCATTTGATTCAAATTATAATTGGGCATTATTAAATGATATGCAAAAAGCTGCTAAAAACACTATAAATTCAAGTCAGATGAGGATGTCTCTTAAAAATAGTGAGTCAAGATATAAAAATGGAGATTTCCCTCTCAATTTTGTTACAAATCATGATGAAAATACTTGGCATGGAAGTGTAGATGAGAGGTTTGGGGATTCGAAGAAGCTTATGATTGCATACACATTTACCATACCGGGGATGCCACTTGTATACTCAGGACAAGAAATAGGTCTAGATAAGAGATTGAAGTTTTTTGAGAAAGATAATATTGAATGGGACTATTCAAATGATATGTTTGAATTTCACAAAAAATTAATTCATTTGAAAAATGATAATAAAGCGTTGTGGCATGGTAAAGGTGGCGGTAAACTAAAATTATTGAAAGCAAGTTCTAGACCGATAATAGCTTTTGAAAGGTATAGTGGAGATGACAGAGTTATTTTTATTGGAAACTTTAGTGCTACAACAAAAATATTTGAACTAGAAAAAATTGATGTAGACTATGATGTTAAAGATGTTTTTAGCGATGAGCACAAAACTTTTGGCAAAAACAATGAAATGGAATTAGGTCCATGGGAATTTAAAATATATGAAAATTAGTAATTGCCTCAAAGTAGATTAGCAAATCTATTTTGGGGCAATTTTTTTATTTAATATAGAAAGTAGTATTGAATGATGAATTGTAAATAAAATAGAAATATTAAAAATTGATGGGTATAAAGTGATTGTGTAAATAAAAATAGATTGGAGTGAGTTGGTATGAACAATAAAAATTATGAAAAATGGCTTGAATATGACGAACTTGAGTGTGAGCTAAAAGAAGAGCTAAATAATATGGATGAAAAACAAATTGAAGATGCGTTCTATAGAGAAATAAGTTTTGGAACTGGTGGCATGAGAGGAATAATGGGAGCTGGTACGAATAGAATAAATACATACACGATAAGAAAAGCAACCAAAGGAGTTAGTAAATGGATTGAATCGCAAGGAGAGGCTGCAATGGATAGAGGTGTTGCAATAGCATATGATTGTAGATTGAATTCCAAAAAATTTGCTCAAATAGCAGGTGCTGTTCTAGCAACACGAGGTATAAATGTTTACTTGTTTGAAGAACTTAGGCCAACTCCAGAATTATCTTTTGCAGTTAGGGAGCTAAATGCATTTATGGGAATAGTAATTACGGCAAGCCACAATCCTCCAAAGTACAATGGATATAAGTTATATGATTCAAAAGGTTGTCAACTAGTGCCAAGTCAAATAAAACCAATCATAGACAACATAATTTCAATAGAGGATTCTTTTTCAATTGAATGTTTGCCAATTGAAGAATTGGTAAAACTGGGCAGAGTAAAACTAATAGGGAATGAAATAGATAGGAAGTACATAGAAAGAATCGAGGCATTGACTACAGAAAATAGAAATAATCTAGAAAAAATAAAAATAGTATATACTCCTCTTCACGGAGCTGGTTATGAACCCATGAGAAGGTCATTTGAAACATTTGATTATAAAGATGTTTATTTTGAGCCAAATCAGATAATACCAGATGGAAATTTTAGCACAGTGGATTTACCAAATCCAGAAAATAAAGAGGCATTTAATTTAGCTTTAAAATTAGCGACAAAAGTTAAGGCTGACTTGGTAATAGCTACTGATCCAGATGCAGATAGGATGGGAATAGCAGTGCTGAACAAATTAGGAGATTACAAATTACTAACAGGAAACCAAGTTGGAGCATTATTGATAGATTATATAATAGCGGAGAGGGATAAAGAAAATAAATTAGATTCTGATTTTAGAATAATAAATACAATAGTGACATCTGATTTTGGAGCTGCAATTGGAAGAAGTCATGGTATTGAGACAGATTCTACACTTACAGGATTTAAATATATTGGAGAAAAAATTGCAGAGTATGAATCTAATGGAAATCGAAAGTTTTTATTTGGATATGAAGAAAGTTATGGCTATTTAATAGGAGATTTTGTTAGAGATAAAGATGCGATTCAATCGGCTATACTATTTTCAGAAATGGCAAGCAATTATAAGAAGATGGGGTATACTCCATATGAAAAACTACAAAGTTTATATGAACATTATGGATATTACAAAGAGGAACTAATTTCATTTAAGTTAGAGGGAAAAGAAGGGTCTGAAAAGATAAAATTTATACTAGATGAAATTAGAAATAAACCAGAAAAAATAGTCAAATGGAAAGATATAAATTATATTGAAGACTATGAAATTGGTAAAAAATTATATGAGAAAGGAAATGTAGAATATTTGAATTTACCTAAATCGAATGTGTTGAAATTTAATTTAAAGGATAATTCATGGTTTGCACTTAGACCTTCAGGTACAGAGCCAAAACTAAAAATATATATAGGTGTTTGTGAAAACGATGAAATTGCAAGTGAGAAGAAATTAGAAGCATTGAAGACTAAGTGCAATGCTTTTATAAATTCCGTTTTAGGATAAATTTGTTTGAGTTTGATTTTAAATATAGATACACATTGGAGGGATAGGACTTGAAGATATTGATTGTTCATGGCTACTTGTTAAGTGGAACGGGTAGTAATCTTTATGTTCAAAATTTAGCAAGAGCTTTTTGTGATTTAGGCAATGATGTTTTACTATGCTGTCAAGACCATAGCGCTAGTGATTATGATTTTGTAAATCAAGTAGTGACATTTAGTAATGATGGAGACGTCATGGAGAGTGTATGGAAGCAGACAAAATATAATGGAAGTTGTAAAGTATATCTACCTAAAATAGGGAAATATTTGCCTGTATATGTTGAGGATTATTATGAAAAATTTGAAGCCAAAGATGTTGTTAAATGGGGGAAAAATAATATAGAAGATTACATCGGGAAAAATGTTAGTGCGATAAGATATATTTTAAATGAGGATAAACCTGATGTTGTAATCAGCAATCATTTAATATTACAACCGACTTGTGTATCTAGAGCGGTTCAGGGTAGCATAAAACATTTTATAATAGTCCATGGAAGTGCATTTAATTTCTCTGTAAGGAAAAGTGATTATTTGAAAAAATTAGCGATAGAATCAATAAAGGCTTCTAATGGAATAATTTTTTTAACAACGAGTTCGGAAAAAGATTTTTTGAGATATTTTAGAGAGTTCAAAGGTGAAATCAATACAGAGATAATCTCTGGTGGGGTTGATTTAAATTTATTTAAGCCTCTAAAAGAAGAAAATGAAAAAATGTATTTTATAGAAAATTATATTCAAAATGGCGACGGAAAAAATGCATTGGATAGTTTGAAAAATAAAATAGATTGGAAAAATGATAATACAATTATGTATTATGGTAAATATTTATGGACTAAAGGAATGCAGTATTTGATACTCACACAACCTATAGTTAACAAATTTCATCCCGATGCTAAATTGATACTTGTCGGTTTTGGAAGTGCAAAGAATTATATGGAAAAACTCATTGATGCTATGAATCAAGGGGATGAAAAATACTTAATTGAGTTAATAGATAATCCACAAAAATATCAAGATAATGTGGAAGAGACTACACTATATACTTTGAAGGGATTTAGAAAATTAATATCAAATGACGAGTGGAGAAAATCATATATTGGATTGTGCAAGGGAAATATAAAGAATCAAATTTTGTTGCTAGATTTTTTACCGCATGAAAAATTGGCGCCAATTTTATCGTGCGCAGATATTGCTATTGCACCATCAATATATCCCGAAGCTTTTGGTTTGGTGGGTATAGAAGCTTTAGCTAGTGGAATATTGCCAATTCAAGCTGATCATTCAGGTTTTAGCAGTGTTATAGATGTGTATCAATCAGCTTATGAAAGTAGAACTGAATTGAAAGCTGTAAAGAGACTTAAATTAAGTGAAGATTTTGTCATGGATTTGTTAGATAAAATTTTGATTGTGTTGGATGCATATGAGCAGTCTGATGAAAAGTGGCGATTTGAATTAAAAAGTGAATTGCGAACAATTTGTGAAGAAAACTTCTCATGGAGTCAGACTGCTCAAAATATAATTAGTTTATATCAGAGATTAAACTAGATGTTCCTTACCATCTTTCTTTAATATATCAACTATTTCTTTAACTCTTTGAGCTGACTTGTTAGAGCATAGAAGTATGGCATCATTAGTTTCGACCAATATTAAATCATTGACATCAATGGCTGCTACAACTTTTTTGGAACTCATAATTAGGTTATTTTTGCTATCAATAGAAATTGTATTTTTATCTGAAACATTTCCTAAATTATCACGAGAATTAAGATCATATATGGCATCCCAAGAACCTACATCGCTCCAAGAAGCTTCTAATGGAACCATATCTATTGGAAAATCTTTTTCTAATATTGCATAGTCAATTGATATTTTTTGGAAATTAGAGTAAGTTTCTTTTAATGAATCATAATCAAATGGAAATGAATTAAAAAGTTTATTAGTCGCTGAATAGATGAGTGGAGTTTCTCTTTCAGCGGCTTTTAATATTGTATCAATAGACCATATGAAAATACCGCTATTCCAAAAATAATTTGGAGAGTCAAAATATATTTTTGCAGTTTCAGAATCTGGTTTTTCGACAAATTTATTTACAGAGTATATGGGTTTGTTTTCTGAAACGTTAGCATCCATATATCCATATCCAGTGGCAGGGAAACTAGGTGTTATGCCAAGTGTTACGAAGTGATTGCTTTGTTCAGCTTGGCATATCCCCTTTATCAAAGTCTGAGAAAAACTTTGATTGTCCATTATATGGTGATCAGCTGGAAATACACACATTATCGCATTTTCATATATTTTTCTTAAATGAAATGCTGAATAAATTATACATGGTGCTGTATTTCTTGAAAGAGGTTCGTATATTATGTTTTCTAATCTAAAATCGGAAGGTAACGTCTCTTTAAGTAAGTCTTTATGATTTATATTTGCAACTATATATAAATCATCCCAATCTATTATTTTATTTACTCTATATAGAGTTTCGTTTAAAAGTGTGTCTCCGTGAGTTAGCTTTAAAAATTGTTTTGGAAAAGTCTGTCTACTAGAAGGCCAGAAGCGGGTACCATTTCCACCAGCCATTATAAGGCCTATTCTTTTTAAATTTTTCATATATAATACCTCCTTTTTTGATATTCTAATTTATTTTGGTAAAGGAATTAATGGTGAATGTAAAGACAGTGTAAAGATTGTTGAACAATGACATATTAAAACTGTTGAAATAATGTCAAATATGGGTATAGTGTTCTTGAGGAGGAAGGGTGATGGAAAATTTAAAAAAATTTATTTTAAAAAGACAGGCATTGTTGTTTCCGTTTTTAGATGTTTCTCTAAATGTAATCAATTATTTGATACATATATTTCTAAGCTGGTATTTATTTAGTGAAGACTATGGTGTGCTTAGTGCATTATTAGCATTTTTGGCAATACTGATGGTTTTTGGAATATCTTTTCAGATTTATGTTGCAGATAAAGTTGCTACTAAAAATTATGAAAGTGAAAAATTACAATCAACTATAAAACTTGGTGAGAAAATATCGTTGCTAGCATTAATTACATTAGTTATTGCAGGGATTTGGATAAAAAACTTGCTTAGAAGTGATTATATTGCAATTATTATAGTTGGATTAATATTTGCATTCAATTTAATGACGAGTATAGAACGTGGGGTTATGCAAGGGAAAAAGAAATTCTTACATCTCAACATGAGTTTTTACATAGAAGTGACAATTAGGTTAATGCTTACATATATAGGGATGAAAGTTTATAGACATTATAATATGGCATTGATTGCTATATTGTGTGGCATGATATTTAGCTTTTTGTATGGCAGGCGGTTTTTAAAAGAAGGAAGTATAAAAAAAGATTATTATAGGAGAAATTTGTATAAGGATGAAATCGGAAAAATAGCAAAAATTTTTATAGCAAATTTTTATCTTTATTACTTTACTTCACTGGGAATGATAATAGTTAACTATTATTTAGTTAGTTTGTCAGGGATTTACGGGATAACAACAAAAATCAGTCAGCTGTCAATTAAAATAGGATTTAGTCTAATTACTGTAATATTGCCATTTATATCTAGAGAAAAAGATAATACAGAGATTTTTAGAAGAATTGTTAAAAAATTTATATTAATGTTTTTAATACTATCTGTAATTGGATTAATTTTAGTGTATTATTTCACACCTTGGTTTGTAGTTGTTGTATTTAGCAATGAGTATAGTAGTGCAGTTGATTATGTATTCAAAGATGCAATTGCGAATGTGATTTTAATGAATGCTTATTTCTTATTAGTGGTGGAGATGGTTTTAGATCACAAGAAATATTTAAACGATTTGTTAATTACAGGTCTAATTTTAACCTTAGGAATGTTAATTAAGCATGAAAATATTAATGAAATAATAGTTGTACAAGGCGTAGCATATTTGTATTTGTTCATAGCACTTATAATTAAGTTTTTGAAAAAGGAGGATGTTATGGGAAATAGTAAAGAGAGAATTGTATTGTTTTTATCTTGGAGGGATATAAAAGCACCTAAAAAAGGAGGGGCAGAGGTATTTACTCATGAAATGCTTAAAAGAACAAGTATAGATGGAGTCAAATTTGTACATTTTTCACCTTTATTTGAAGGGGCAAAGCCTAAAGAAGAAATAGACAATGTACTCTATATTAGAAAAGGTGGTCCATTTAGTGTTATCTATCATGCGCACAAGTATTATAAAAAAAATAGAGAAAACATAGAGTTTGTAGTCGATCAAGCCAATACTCATAGATTTTTTACACCGTTTTGGGTGAATAGAGAAAAGAGAATATTTTTCATACATCAATTTACTAGAGAAATTTGGTTTAGACATATGAAGTTTCCCATGAGCTATATTGGATATTACTTAGAAAATTGGATGACAAAAATATATAGAAAAAATTATACTATGACGGTTTCAGAGTCTACTAAAGATGATTTGCTTAGACTGGGATTTAAAAACAATCTGATAAAAATACTTCCAGAAGGAATTGATTTCAAGCCGTGGGCGAAAGAAGAATTCAAAGAAAAAGAAAAGAATCCAACATTTATATATGTAGGCAGATTTGCTGCTTATAAGGGGATTAACGATGCTATAGAAGCATTTGGAAAGCTTAAGGCAACAAGAAAAGATATGAAATTTTGGGTAGTTGGTAAGAAAAAAGAAAAATATGTATCAGAGGAATTAAAGCCGATAATGAACAAGTATCAATTGACATTTGGAGATGAAGAAGAGGGTGCAGACGTTATATTTTGGGGATTTGTCACAGATGAGAAAAAATTAGAGCTTATGAGTAGAGCTCATGCTTTAGTTTTTCCATCACTAAGAGAGGGGTGGGGGCTTACTGTAACGGAAGCTGCTGCAGTTGGAACACCAAGTATTGTTTATGATTCACCAGGACTTAGAGATGCTGTGAATAGAGGAAAGGCAGGTTATATAACTAGTATAAATACATCTGAAGAAATAAAGAGAATAATGGAATTTTCTATTGAGAATAGAGAAACATATGTCAAAAGAAGGTCGGAATCATACGATTTTGCTAGTAAATTCAATTGGGATAATACAGCGCGTGAATTTGAAAATATGATTCGATTTGTGAGGGAGGAAGGAGACCGTGAGACAAACAAAATCAGCAGTCGTAATAATGAGCATGTACAATGATGCTAGTCATGCAAAGCTTGCTATAAATTCGTGTCTGAATCAAAAAAACATAGTAGGCATAGATATAAGAATTGTGGTAGTTGACGATGGTTCTGACAATGGGAGTTTTGAAGAAATTGAATCGACATATAGAGAGGAAAAATCTGTTGAGCTTCATAGAATAGAGCATGGGGAACGAGGTATAGCTAGAGCATATGCGTTTAAGAAAGCCTATGAAGGGAAATTTGATTATTTAGTTATTATTGATTCAGATATGAAATTAAAAGAAGACCTGATCTCTACTGCTATAAGGCGATCTGTAGAAAACAAGATCGAGTCTTTTGTAGTACCTGAAATACCTTATTCAAACTCCAATAATTTTTATACAAAAGTAAAAATATTTGAGAGACAAGTTTTGAATGATGCTGGTGAAACTTTAGATGAGAGTTCAATAGAAGCGGCAAGATTTTGGAGTAGAGCTGCGTATGATATTTCAGGTGGAATTGATCCAAATCAAATTGCATTTGAGGAAATACAGCCAACTATAAGGTACAGAGAAAAAGGTGGAAAAGTAATGAGACTTATAGGCACTGGACTGTTTCATGACGAAAAACACGTCACACTTCATTCAATTTTGAAGAAGAAATATTATTATTTTAAACAGATGAATAAGACATTGAAGGCCGAAGAAAGTGGCGACAAAAAGGCATTTAAGAGATGGTATTTTTTTAGACCAGTTTTGTACAGAAAGGACAATCTAAAAAAATATTTAAGACATCCACTTTTATTTTTAGGAATGATTTGGATGTATATTTTGTTGACAATTACTGCGGTTATAGCGCTTTTAAAGACAAGAGCGTTAAATACTAGCAATGAAAAGAAAAAGACGGCATAAGAAATAGGAGAGGACTATGCGCAAAAATATACTTGTTGTATCAAATTCAAATAGACGAATAAACTATGATGAAGTACTCAATCTTTATAGATTTTCAAAGCATGCTGATATTTTGAAAATTGAGAATGAAATAGAAAGATTTGATTCTATAGTTGTTGATATTCAGGATGCAAAAGAAAGATTAGAATGTATTAGGTATGTAAGAAAGACCAGTCCGGAGATGCCAATATTACTAGTACTGAGCCAGAGAGAATATGATTTTACTCAAAAGATTGTTTCTGAATTCGGAGGGTATGGACGATGTGAAATTGTATATTATCACAAAAAAACTCAAAGACTAATACAGCGTAAATTGCATTCGTTGTTATATCCAGAGATGCCATCTGAAAGAGAGGAAATAGCTATAGTAATGCCGCTATACAATGAGGAGTTGAGACTAGAGCTGGTTAAAGTTTTTTTTAAAGAACTTAGGAAAATGCAAATGAATGGATATTGTAATTTATCAATTTATTTGTTGAATGATGGTAGCAAAGATAATACTTCAAAGCTGGTAGAAAATTTTTTGGAAGAGGAATTAGATAGTGAAGAATGGATCATGTACAAGGAAATGTTTAAATTTAGGCAATTGAGCGTAAATACTAAAAAGGCGGGGACTTATATAGATGCATTTACTACTATAGATTCTGATATCTTAGTATATGTTGATGCAGATAACTCTTTTAGCATAGAGGATATTGGAAAAATGATAAATATATTGAATCAAGGCTACTATGACATGGTTATAGGGACTAAAGACAAGTCTGATCCAAATAGACCGCTGATAAGAAAAATAATGAGTTTTGCGAAAAGAGTATTGATAAAACCATTTGTTCCGCATGGTATAACGGATTCACAAACAGGTTTAAAAGCTATGAAATTGACAGTAGTAGATGCCATATTGTCAGATTTGAGTATTGATTATGGACTAGCTATCGATTTGAAAATAATGAATATAGTTAAAAAGAAAAAGTTTAGAGTTCTTCAAATTCCAGTTAAATTTGAAGAACAGGAAGGCTCTCATGTTGAAATAATTAGAGATTCTGTAAATTTTATAAAGTCGATTATAAAAATATCGTTGGGGGGATAAATGTGAATAAGGTGAAAATTGATATTGATTTTGAAGAACTTATACCAACATTTCTCGAAAATCGAAGAAAAGATTGTGTGTATTTAAGAAAATTATTAGAGAAAAGAGACTATGAAGAAATGAGAAAACTTGGACATAGCATAAAGGGCGTAGGTTATAATTACGGTTTCGATGTAATTGGTGATTTAGGAAAGAAGCTAGAAGAAGTTGTTAGTGTAAAAAATGATTTGAAAATCAAGGAAATAGCTAGTGATATTGAAAATTATATAGAAAATATCGATATAGAATTTATTGAGAACTAGGAGGACATATGGGCAAAATTTTATTTGTTGATGATCAAAACGAAATACTTGAATTGCTTAGAAAAAAAATGCAGAAAACTTCTTTTGAAGTTGAATTTGCTTCATCAGGAAGTGAAGCTCTTGAAAAATTGATGAAATCAGATATAGATGTATTGGTAACAGATATAATGATGCACGGCATGAATGGTTTGGATTTAATAGATGAAACTCAAAAAATGTACCCGGAATTGGTGAAAATTGTATTATCGGGCAATGCTCAAGTGAGTTCTATAATTGATGCAATTAATGAGGGACATGTATATAGATATATAATAAAACCTTGGAAAATAGATGAAGATGCAATAGAAATACTATCGAAAGCTGTTGAAGAGGCTGGAATTAGAAAGATTAAAAACAATTTAAAGAATGAAATATATATAAATATAAAGGAATTGAATAATTTGAGAAAATACTCTGAATGGGAATTGATTGATTACGATGGAAGGTCGATTTTGAAAGACACAGGCTTGGGAGTAGAAGATTATCAGGAAAGAAAAATTGACAGCATTGGTGGAGATATTAGAATTAGGTATAAAGAGGAGAGCTAAATGAAAAGAAAATTTGAGCTTCAGATTTTAACAATGCTTATTGCTTTTTTGATGATACCAATATTTAGTTTAACTTATTTAGCATATTCGGATATAAGAGCTAAGGTGTTTTTAAGCGCAGAAAAAGAGATAGAGTTTGAGTTTAGAGATAAACAAAAAATTATAGTTTCTCATTTAGATAGATTATTTTTTGAAGTTGAACGGTTGGATATTGAGAATAGTGGTTTGAGTCAATATATTGATTCAAGCATATCAAATATAGCTGGAGTAGAGGATGTAGTAGTTATAAAAAGTAATGGTGAGGAGTATATAAACACAGGCGATATAGGGCATATGCGAGAGATAAAAAATTTGATTGAATCAAAATTATTGGTTTTGCCCGTACAGCTTTTTAGAATAGATGTAGAGCAATCTGAATATCCAAGGTATATATTGATAAAGAGAAAGTATGATGAAAAATCATTTATTGGTTACATAGCAGTTGAGATTAATATGAACGAATTTCTTGACTACAAACTTAAACTAGAACTTAAAGATATACAGATTTTTGATGAAAATTATCAGAGAGTATATAGCAATAAGGGATTGAATGTATTGGAAAGTGAAGTTAACGAAATAACAAAAAAAATGATAGACGGAGAAACTGGTATTGGTGAAGCCGATGGAAATTTGACTTCGTACGGTCATATTGATTATTTAGATACAAATTTGTATATATTAATTAGTGATTCTATGGAAGGTGTTAGCGATGGAGCAAAACAGACCTTGTACAAATTTGGAGCGGTGGCAGTATTTTTGATCATGCTTACTATGCTTTTTGCTTGGCGTGTATTGAGATTTATTGATAAAAAAATGGTTGAGCTTCTATTAAAAGATGCCTATAAAAATCATGAGTTTCTACATTTGTCATCTAAATTAAATGAAGCAATAGAATGGATAGACGATGTTGTATTACATTATGATGAGCTAAATAGATTAAAAGATGAGTTAATAGAGATAAATAACGAATTACCAAAGGAAGAGGATGTTCATGATAAAAAATTTATTATCTCGAAATATTTCAAAAAAAATAGAAAAAAGTAGATTAGAGAAGTTTGGAAATTTTATGTATATTTATCGATACGATTTCTTTGCATTTGGAGTAATGATTATATTTATATTATATTATCTTAGGACATTACTCCAAAGTGGTCATATCGTATTTAGTGATATAGATTTTCCATTTAACTCTAAGAGATATTTAGAAGAGATATTTGGCCTTTGGAATGAAAGGTGGAGTACGCCTACTACTTTAAATTTACCTAGGTTGATTTATGTGCTACCGTCATATTTTCTAAGTCTAGCATTTGGGGGTAGTGGAGAGGTTTTTTTTAAGTTTTTTTTGTTTCAAATAGTAATCACTTCGGCACTTAGTTTATATATATTTGCTAAAAGATTAGTAAGCGTTTATATGGGAGCGCATTTTAACTTTATAAAAGTATTTAGTCTTATAACTGGTAGCTTATTATATGCTATAAATCCATGGGTAATATTTAGGATACAGCATATATATTTGTTGTGTGGTTATAGTGTTTTTCCACTTATTTTGTTGTTTTATTTCAAAGTATTTGATATTAAATTCCAAAGGCAAATAATTGCGGCATACTCACCTTATGAGAAAAAATTATATAAACAAAATATACTAGATATATTTTTATTGGCGTATATAGTCACAATAGGCTCAGCAGCTATTCATTATTTTTTTTATACTGTTGGATTTTTTGTAATACTCAGTATTCTCTTACTTTTGAAGTATACACTGAAATATAGGAAATATGGAATTGCTAGGCTTAAGAAAATCTACTATATATTCATGAAAAAAGCTGTGGTTTTTTCAATATTTTTTATTGGTCTTAGTGCTTACTGGCTAATCATGTATGTTTTAAGCATAGTTTTTGGAATTCAAGCTAGCCAGCATAATATAAATGCTTTAGACACTTTTGTCCAATTTAGTAGGCATAGTGATATAAAATCTATATTATTTTTGATTAGCTATTGGTGGCCAATGTTTGATTTTTCTAAATTCGGGAGTTCGTTTTATATTGGAGGCAGTATACTACTTGCTTTTGTAGGGCTAGGACTAATTTCACAAGGTGTAAAGAAACACATACTTACATTTTTTAGCTTGCTATTGTTCTTAACTATATTAATATCTACTGGGGTCAATATTCCGCAGATAACTCCTTATTTTTTGATATTAAATAAATTACCTATAATAGGAAATATGTTTAGAGATCCAAATAAGTTAATTGGAATCGTTACACTACTTTATTCTATTTTTATTATTTTTGGATTTGAGTGGGTGAATACAAACCTTGGAAATTCAAGATATCATAAAATCATAAAAGGTGGGATGATAGTTTTTATGCTTATTGGGTTGACACTTTATTTAGAACCCATGAAAACATTGTATGTAGATAAGTTTTTAAATCCAATAAAGATTCCAAACGCATATACAGATTTATTGGACTATCAGGAAAAAAATCCTAGAAGGAGCTTGTATTTTCCTATTGCAGATCAAATGCTTCATAGAGAAGGAAAAGTATCTACACCGTTTTGGAACTTAGAAGACCAAAGCGGCATGAATTACAAGGCAACTGGTGATATTCAAATCTACAGTTCGATGAATGATACGATATTTCATCATGAAGGGAGCGATCCGAATATAGGCTACTACATTAATTTTATTCAGTTTTTATTAGATGAAGGAAGGTCAATGAATATAGGGAATTTGATATCGTGTTTTGGAGTGGATAGACTAATATATCATTCTGATTACTTGACACAAGAACATAGACAAAAGCTCAATAGAGATATATTGGATTTGCAGAATAATTTGATTAAAGAACATGAGATTGATTATATATATATTTACGAATTAGAGAAAAAGGCTAAAAAAGCTGAAATAGTAAGACATAAAATTTTTAGCACTAGTGGGTTAGAAACAATGGATCAGTTAATATCATTTAGAGCGAATGTGTTAGACAATTATCCAGTGATTTTTATAAATAATGGCTTTGGAGTGTTAGAGGAGCATTTAAAAAAAGATGATTATATTGAAGTCGATGACAAAACAGAATTGCTTATGTCAATGTTAGATAAAAGTGAAATGCTCTTTCCGTTTGATTGGATAGATGAAGTAAATCCATTTGTTAAATGGTCCAAGACATATCTTAGTTTAGGTGATTGGAAATGGTATATGAAGACGATGAACTTAGATATATCTCAATATGATTTTGATTTAAATAAGGGAGTAGCAGTGACGTTTGCATCAGCGGCATTAGATGTATTGCCACAAAATAAGAAATATATAGAAGGAAAATTGGTGGCAGATTTTGACACTATGCTTAGACTAGATAAGTTTTTTGTACCAGATAATCCAACACTTTTTTCGGTAGTTGCAAATCCTTATTCTGATTATAATGATTTACCAACACTTAGAGGAGTTATACAAAAAGGTGAACCAAAGAACATTTGGCAGGTTGCTAAATCAGGTTATCTTAAAGCAAAGGAAAATACACCGTATCAATTCAATTTGGTAGTTTCTGGGAGAGGGACGAACCAATTGCATGTAAAGGCAAGATTTTTTGATAAAAATCAACAAGAGATAGGAGTGGCTTATGTAGTAGCTCCAGAAGAAACAAGTGATTTTAAAGGGATAAATTTTATTGGAGAATATGTTACACCTCCTGAAACTGAGTTTATGAGACTTGATTTGCTTACATTTCAAAGACCAGATCAAAAAATATATTGGTGGATTCATGACATTTCATTATTTGATTTGACTAAATATAAAAATGATAATGTCATAAAAGGTATTTATAACACTGATATTGATGGGAAATACAAGGTTTTTGCTAGAGTATTTAAATCTAAAAAAGGTGGAAGTATAGAGTTAGATATTAATGATGAGAAACATGAGATACTTACAAAGAACAATCAAATATCTAGATTTGAATGGGTAAATTTAGGTGAAATATATCTTGAAAAAGGAGCTCATGAAATAAAATTAGATAATAAAAAAGGTTTTAATGCAGTAAATTCTATATCAATAATTAGTTTGCAAAAATTAAATGAGTACAATGAAAGACTCAAATATTTGATTAAAAGAGCAAAATTATTTAATATAGTAGAATTCGAACAAGATTTTAACTACACTGATACATTGCAGACAAAGCGAAATTACCTAGGCTTAAGTTTAGGTAGAGGGATCTCAATAAACAAAGGAAATTTAAATTATGATATAGATATATTAAAAACAGGAGATTATGTTTTTAATACAAAATTAAAATATGGATCTCATTTAGGAAAAGTGCAAATGCAAATTTATAATGATAAAGGTGAATTAGAGTATAAGTTTAATTTAGATGACAAAGGAAAGAGTGAAAAATTTCTACCTAAAGTTATTGAATTTGATGAGTTCAACAGAGAGTATCCAAGACAGCTAGAACAGGCAAATTACTTGAGGTTAGATTATAGAAGTATTGAAACACCGTCGGTATTTTTAAAAGAGGGAAGTTATAGAGTCGTGTTTGAAGTAGATAGTGAATTAGATACATTAGTTGATTTGTCAGAGTTTGGTAAGAATGCACTTAATAAGCTTGAGTTTCCAGAGCATAATAGTCCGTACATTGAAGAATTGGAATTCGGATGTGGAGAAATAAATGAAGACATGATGAAGAGATTTAAAATTGCTGGAGGATATAGGTATGAATTTGAACCTACAGAATCTATTGATTGGTATACGTATGCATCCCCACTACTTAATGTGAATGAGGGTGAAGAACTTGTTGTAAAGTTCAAGGCGCGATCAGAGATAGTTAAAAAAAGACATGAAGAAATAATATTTGTTGATAGAAATAATAAGTGGATAAAAACCACATATATAAATGAAGTTGAAGAAAGAAAAAAAAGTGATATGAATGAATATGAGCAAATTGTAAAGGTTCCAAAAAATGCAGTTAAAGCTGGTATTCAGATAAAAGCTAGAGGTGGTAGTAAAAAAGGATTTATAGAAGTAAGAGATTTTGAAATATATGAATACGATAGGATGATAATTTTTGATCAATTCGCATATGGAGAAGACAATATAGCGAATTGGTTTGTTGATTACGACATAGACGATCCAGTTGTGAAAAGAATAGATGAAATGAAATATAATTTAAAATTATCTAAAACTAGTGAGAATTCATATATAAATTTTTATAGATCTTTTAGTCCAGCATGGAGAATTACACCATCAATAGAGGCGGATATTTCATTTAATGCAGTTACAAGTGGATATGCACTTGGTTTAAATAGTGAATTTAGCGTAGAGATGAAGCTTAGAAAAATATACTATATTTGTTTAGCGATGCATATGATAACTATAATAGGAGTATTTTTTGTTTACAAAAGGGGAGGTTCAAGATGACAAAAAGAAAAATACTAGTTGTAGACGACAATGTTGAAGTTCTTGAAGATATAAAAAAAGCTTTAAAATCTTACAATTATGAGGTTAAAACTGCAGCATCTATTGAAAACGCAAAAAAATGTCTAAATAGAAGCGATATAGATGGAATAATATTAGATGGTTTTATAGAGAATAGCGGAGGAATAGATTTTTTAAAAGAGATACGTATGGCACATAGCACTATGAAAATCCCAGTATTATTGCTGTCAGAGAAAAGAGAAGAGATTGATTTGATATTAGGGTTAGAAATGGGTGCTGATGATTATATGTATAAACCCTATAGTAAGAGAGAATTGAATTCTCGCCTTGGAGCTATTTTTCGTAGAATGAACTATTCTAGTAGTATTTATGCAGCTAAAAATTTTGAGATAAATATTGAAAATCATATTATATTGAAGCGTGGAGAAATTTTAGATTTAACCCCTACAGAATTTGAACTTTTAGCTGTACTAAGTAAATATCCTCAAAAAGTATTTACTAGATCAGAATTACTAGATATTCTCTGGTCTGATGAGGTTGCATACACTACGCGTACAATAGATGTTCACATAAGCAATTTGAGGAATAAACTTGAAGACGACCCGGCAAAGCCCAAGTACATTAAGACTATTAGAGGATATGGATATAGATTTAACAACATGGAGGGACTATTGTGAAATTAAAATTTTTGGTAATTATAGTAGCTGTAAGCTCAATAATGTCAGGGTGTGCTAGAACGCAAAAAGGGCCAATAAAAATAGGGGTGAATGATTGGCCACCATGTGAAGTGTGGACTATAGCTCAGCAAAATGGTTATTTTAGTGGCATTGATGTTGAAATTGTGAGATTTACAAATTGGTCTGATAATATGAATTCAATGTATTTTGGTACTACTGATATAACTTATGCAACGTACTTTAATTCTATATATTTGTCAGATAAAGGCGAAAGGGCTAAATTACTCATGCCAATTGATACAATAGTAGGAGGAGATGGATTAGTCGTATCAGGTGATATAGATGATATATCTGAGCTGAAGGGAAAGAAGATTGCAGTGGAAATAGGAACAGATGAACATTTCTTATTATCAAAAAGTTTAGAAAGTGCAAATTTAACGCTTGAAGATGTTGAGCTAATATCTAGCACATCGAAAGAATCAATAGAATTACTAAATGGTGGAGAAGTTAGTGGTGCATTTACTTATGAACCTTACTTGAGTAAAGGAGCAAATGAATACGGTGGTAATATACTTTTTACAACAAAAGAGCTTCCAAATCATAGGGTTAACGTGCTCGTGGCAAGAGAAAGTTCATTAAATGATAGAAAGGATGATTATAAAATAATCGTTGAAGCCTGGTATAAAGCACTAGAGTATATAGAAAAAAATCCTAAGGAGAGCTTTGAGATAATGGCAAAAAATGAAAATATGGATCCAGAAGTGTTTGGAAAATTTTATAGTGAATTTAAATTTTATAGTAAAGAAGAGGCTAATAAGCAACTTGAATCAAGTGAGCTAGAAAAGCTATTGAATTCAATGAATGAATTTTGTGAAAAATATCATTTGATAAATGAAAAAGTAGATGTTAAAGAACTATTAGATGTCAAAGTTTTAGAGGGAATAAGATATGAAGACTAAAAATAGAAAGCAAAGTTTAATAGCAAAAATCGCAATGAATTTATTAGTTTTAACTATAGTGATAAATATATTTTCTATATTCCTTATAAACAAAGATATACAGGATTATGTAGAACGATATATTGAGGAAGAGGTCACTCTTGTATTAAAAAGTTTAGATTGGGCAGTTGCTCCTCTATTAGAGCAAAATAATGTGCAAAATGTTCAGAGAATAGTAGAACAAATTGGAAGTAATTCTATAATAGAACACGTTAGCATATATGATGAGTCATACAAAATTATATTCACTAATGACAGGGAAAAACTTGGTGAGATAGATGCAAATGATTGTGTTGTTGCAGTATTGAGGGATAGAAAACTGAAAGAGATATATAAAGATAGAAGAGATGTTAGTTTCAAAATGGCAATTCCAGTGAGAAGTACATCATTTGATACGATTAAGGGAACTGACATAAAGTATGTATTGTTTGTTTCGGTTGACACTGGGTACATTGGCAATTTACAGCAAAATTTAAAATACAAATTTCAAGCTATATTCTTGTTTGTAAATATAGTATTTATAGTAACAATCCTAGCCGTTATATTTAGATATGTAGGTATACCAATAAAAAAAATAAGCGATGGAATTCATTCTGTATACAATAGAGACTACGATGTGTCTATAGATATTAGCAATAGCAAAGAGTTTCAACTTATGTCATCTTTTTTTAATGATATGGTATCTGATATAAAGAAATATACAAGCGATTTGAAGATGGAGAAAGAAAAGGCAGAAATAGCAGGTAAAGAGAGACTAAAATTTTTAGCTAGGATGAGCCATGAAATAAGAACACCTCTGAATACAGTTATCGGTTTTACTGAAATACTAGAAGAAGATGAGAAAAATTTAGAGAAAAAAGAACAACTAAGAATAGTTAAAAGATCAGGTAAACATTTACTTTCAGTGATAAATGACATATTAGATTTTTCAAAAATAGAAAATGAAAGCATAGTATTAGAAGAGATTAAATTCGACATTAGAGAAGAAGTATATTTAATATATGAGATGTTTGATCCAAAAGCAAAAGAGAAAAAATTGAAGTTTAATATTTTGATAGAAGAGGATTTGCCGAGGTATTTTGTTGGGGATGTATTTAGAATACGTCAAATTATGATAAATATATTAAGTAATGCTTTCAAATTTACCCAAAGTGGTTTTGTCAAAATGGAATTAGAATTGAATAATGGAAAGCTATTTATAATAATAGAGGATTCAGGGATTGGAATTCCAAAAGAAAATTTTGGGATAATATTTGATGCATTCAAACAATCGGATGAATCCACAACAAGAAAATTTGGAGGTACGGGATTGGGATTGTCCATATCGAAACAACTTATAGAATTAATGAAGGGGCACATAATAGTTGAAAGTATTGTAAGTGAAGGAACAAGGTTTTCTGTTGAATTACCTTTGCCATACGACAATAAATCTAATATAGACGTTATATTACAAGCGAGCAAAAGAAAAGAGCAATTTGAAGTTGAAGAAGTATATAGAATACTTGTTGCAGAAGATTTAGAAGATAATCAGACATTGTTGAAGGCAATGCTAAAGAGAGAGAAAAATATTGAATTGAATTTTGTAGACAATGGTCACGAGGCACTTGTTGCTTTGAGAAATAGTAAGTATGATTTATTATTATTAGATATGCAGATGCCAGTATTAGATGGAGAAGGAGTACTTAGTGAACTAGAAGAGAATCCTATAAGCGGGCTTAAGGTTATAGCACTAACCGCAAATGCATCGAATGAATATCGAGAAAAATATATAGAGCTAGGTTGTGACGATTTTATGTCAAAACCAATAAGTAAAAATAAATTAAAACAGATGATAAAGGAAATGAGATTATCAAAATATAAAAAAAATCACGAAAATTAGTTCTGAGTATTGTGTAAAATTTAAAAAAGCGATAGTATAGTCATGACAAGAATAGGGTTTAGAGTACTTTGAAATGGGGTATTATGGAAATAATATAAGTGCTTAAGGGTTAGACAGGAGAGAAGTGTATGGAAATAATATTGGTGATTTTATTATTTGGAATTCTAGTAGGCGTAATTATTTGGCAAAAAAAACTGACAAGTAAAATAGATGATTCTTATTTTGAGAACGCCTATGGAGAAGCAACGCAAATGATTGCTATAGTAAATATCGACGGAGAAATAATAAGCGCAAATAAATCGTTGTGTGAATTTGCGGGGTTTGAAGAGAAGGAAATTCTTGGAGATGAGTACTGGAATTTACCTTGGTTTAAAGGTTCGGAAATTATGCAAAATAAGCTTATTTTTTCTATGGAGAAAGCGTACAGAGGAGAACTTGTAAGATTTGAAGTGGGATATAATAGACCTGATGGCGAATTGTACGAAATAGATTTTCAGGTTAGACCTATAAAAAATGAAGAAGATGACATAAAGTATTTTATAATGATGGGATATAATATTACTGATTTGGCTCGAACAAAGAATGCTCTTACGAAAAAAGAGCAACAGTTAAATTCGCTATTTAATTATGCAAAAGACGGTTATTTCTTTTATTTACTGGATGAAGGAGTTCCTTTTGACAAATTTGGAAGAGATGATGCGGAAGAATTATTGAAATACCACAAATTAGTTCGCTGGAATAATATGCTTTTAAAGCAATTGCAGTGCCGAGAATATGATTTTGAAAAGAAAAGTTTAGAAGAACTTTTTTCGGTGAAAAAAGAAAAGATAGTAGAAATATTTGCTATAGTTATAGAAAAAGGTTTTGTTGATGTAATGTTTCACTTCAATCCAGAAGACGATAGAGAGGAACGTTATTTAGATGTTTCGATAATTGCTATGCATGGGACTAATGATGACTATCTTGGTTGTTTTTCTGTAGTACATGATATTACAAAATCGAAAATTTATGAAAAAGAATTAGAAAGATATGCAAATAAAGATCCTCTTACAAATTTAAATAACAGACGAAGTTTTTTTAGATATTCTAAAATACAAGATGAAAAATCTAGAAATGGAGTTCTAATAATGCTTGATATCGATCATTTTAAAAAAGTTAATGATAGGTATGGACATGATGGAGGAGATTTAGTTTTAAAGAAGGTTGCAAATCAGCTTGAAAAGCATTTTGGAGAACTTGGTATGGTGTGTAGATATGGAGGAGAAGAGTTTGCGGTGGCGTTATGGGACGTTGGTATTTCTAAAGCGGAGGAGATTTGTGAAAACTTTAGAAAAACTATTGCTTCATCTTCTTATGACCATGAAGATAATAAGATCAAGATTACAATAAGTTTAGGCTTGTCTGAAATAGATACTAGTGTGGGTGTTGAAAAGACAATACCTAGAGCAGATAGTGCACTTTACAAATCAAAGGAAACCGGAAGGAATAAACTTACAATTTTTAGAGATTAGCTTGAAATAAGAATAGTTGAAGCGTATAATTGAGTTGTATGGGGGCTGTTTGAAACGGCTGAGATAGAAGATGTATTATCTTTTGACCATTAGACCTGATCTAGGTAATGCTAGCGTAGGAATACACCATGAACTCAACGTATATGTTAAGATGATGTATTTATTGAGCATGCCAATTTAGGCGTGCTTTTTTTATTTGAGTTTTTTTACATTACAAAATGAGTTTAGTGAGTGCTTCACGCTTATTGCATACTAGATTTAGATATTTAAAGGAGGAAATTTATGTTAGCACAAATGAGTAGTATGGTTTTATTTTTGGTGGTGAGTACAATAAGTGTGAATTTTGTAAAAAGAGAAAAATTTGATATGAAAAAAATATCAAGAATAAGTATATTTGCAGCGCTTACGATGGTTTTATATTTTATAAAATTGGTGCCATTTCCACAGGGCGGAGGTTGTAGTTTGTTGTCTGTTTTGCCAATAATGATTTTGGCAGTTGTTGGGGGTACTGGAGAAGGTGTGATTTGCGCTATTATAGTAGCTAGTCTCAAACTAGTATTAGCTCCGCCATATTATCCACTTCAAATTCCTCTTGACTATTATGGAGCGATGCTAGTGATTGCATTTACACCATTATTTGGAGTAGATGATAAGTTTAAGCTATTTCTAGGGGGAATAAGTGCTGGATTTGTTTCTATGATATTTAGTGTGTTATCAGGAGTGTTGTTTTTTAGTCAGTTTGCACCAGAAGGAATGAATCCTTGGTTATATTCATTTATATACAACGTATCAGGATATGGAGTAGAAGTAATAGCTAGTGTCATAGTGCTTGTATTTATGCCACTAAATAGCATAAGAAAGCAATTTAAATATGCATAGAGGAGGATTTTTTTACTATGGGATTTTCAGAAATATTGAAGCAAGATAAAAGGGTACAAAAATATCATGAATCATATATGAGACATCCATTTGTAAGAGGTTTAGCTAATGGAAACTTAGACAAAAATAAATTTAGAAAATATCTTATACAAGATACTCTTTATTTAAAGGATTATGCTAAGGTGTACGCATATGCATTTCTTCTTGGTGAATCAATAGAAGATTTGCAATTCTTGCATACTTGCATAGGTGTGGTTATGTCAGAAGAGACAAATATGCACATAAAATATTTGAATGACTTTGGTTTGAATGTATATGAGATTGACAATATGGAAATTGAAAAGGCCAATAGAGACTATTTGGATTACATGCTAGGATTTTCAAAGGAAAATGATATGAAATCAATATTTGTAGCTGCCCTTGCGTGCACATTAACTTATGAGTATATTGGAAAGCAGTTGAAGTACGAGAGATTAAATGATGACAAGAGACATTATTATGATCCTTGGATAGATGAATATGCAGGCAAATCATTTGAAAGTTTCAGCATTAAGTCATGTGAGTTAATAGATAGATATTGCGCTGATATTTCTTTAGAAGAGCAAGAGAGGTTAATTGACATATATATAAAAGCATGTGAATATGAAATGGGATTTTGGGATATGAGTTTTGAAATAAAATAAGAGAGTAGGCGGTATATATGCTAAAGAAGATATTGATGAATTTAGAATCAAAAACACCATTAGTCCACAATATAACAAATTATGTTACAGTAAATGATTGTGCTAATATAGTACTTGCAAGTGGAGGAGCTCCTCTTATGGCCGATGAGTTAGAAGAGGTAGAGGATATAGTAAGTATAAGTAGTGCTCTATACATTAACGTAGGAACACTTAATAAACGAACTATAAAATCAATGATATTAGCAGGTCAAAAAGCCAATAAACTTGAAATTCCAGTTGTATTAGATCCTGTTGGAATGGGAGCTTCAAAGCTTAGAAGTGAAACTGTAAAGACACTCGTAGAGAATATTAAATTTGACATCATAAAGGGGAATTTTTCGGAAGTAAAATCTCTTTATGAGGATTGTAAAAATGAAGGTGGAGTTGATGCTACATCTGCTGATATATTAAAAGCTAAAGATTTAAGCTATATAGCAGATTTTGCAAAAAAGGCATCTGTGCAATTTGAATCTATTATTGCTATAACTGGTGAAGTTGATTGTGTAAGCGATGGACAAAGAGTGGCGTATATAGAAAATGGGCACTCAATGATGACTAAAATCACAGGAACTGGTTGCATGACGGGAAGCATGATGGGGGTATACGCAGCTGTTTCAGAAAAAAATTATTTTGAATCTGCAATGTTGGGTCTTGTTACTATGGGTTGTGCAGGTGAAATTGCAAATGAGAAAATAGAGAAAAACGATGAAGGAACAGCTAGCTTTAAGAGATATTTGATAGATGAAGTTAGTAAATTTGATGTAGCTATGTTGGAAAAGAGAGGTCGTTATGATGTTAGATAGAAAGAGTTTAAATTTGTATTTGGTAACAGATAGACGCTGGCATGAAGAAAATGCATTTTTAGAGAAAATAGAAGAGAGCCTAAAAGCGGGTGTTACATTTCTACAGATCAGAGAAAAAAACATAGAATATGATTTGTTTTTGAAGAGAGCTATCGAAATGAAGCAATTAGCTGAAAAGTATGATATACCGTTTGTAGTTAATGATAATCTTGAAATAGCAATTGAGTCAAATGCTGATGGAATTCATATAGGACAAGGTGATTTACCTGCATCTGAAGTTAGAAAAAGGATAGGAAATGACAAAATATTAGGAGTTTCAGTTGGAACAGCGAAAGAAGCTATAAAAGCAGAGCAAGATGGAGCGGATTATCTTGGTGTAGGTGCAGTATTTAGTACTGGAAGTAAGAGCGATGCTATACTAGTAGACCAAAGTGAAGTAAAGAAAATATGCGAAGCTGTGGATATACCGGTTATAGCAATTGGTGGTATAAACGAAGAAAATATTCTCGAATTACAAGGTTTAGGACTTGTTGGTGTGGCAGTCATATCAGCAATACTAGCAAAAGAGAATATAGTAAAAGCAACACAGGATTTAAAAATAAGAACTAAGCAGATATTACAAGATAATGTGCCTAAGACACTTACTATAGCGGGTTCAGATTGCAGTGGCGGTGCAGGAATACAAGCCGATTTAAAGGCAATGTCAGCTTGTGGATGCTATGCTATGAGCGTTATCACGGCACTTACAGCTCAAAATACTACTGGGGTATATGGAATAGAGGATTGTTCTGCGGAATTTGTTTCTAATCAGATGAAATGTATTTTTGAAGATATTATGCCAGATGCAGTCAAAATTGGTATGGTTTCGTCAGTTGATATTATAGAAACTATAGCGAAAGGGCTTGAAATCTATAATCCAAAGTATATTGTATTAGATCCAGTTATGGTTGCAACAAGTGGTTCTAAACTATTAAGGGATGAAGCTGTGGAAGCGCTCAAAAAGTATCTCATTCCTATGGCATCTATAATTACTCCGAACCTATCAGAGGCGGAAATATTAAGTGGTAGAAGCATATTGAGTGAAGATGATATGATAGAAGCGGCTAAAGCTATTTCTAACTATTATAGTGGATATGTATTGATAAAAGGTGGCCATTTAGAAAAGAATGCTAATGATTTATTGTATAAAGATGGAAGTATAGACTGGATTGAAGGAAGGCGTATAAAGAACAATAATACGCATGGTACTGGATGTACACTATCATCAGCTATAGCTAGTGGTTTAGCTAAAGGATTGACTGTAAAAGAAAGTGTTGTAGAAGCAAAGTCGTATTTAACAAGAGCGCTTGAAGATCAAATGAATTTAGGCTGTGGGAGTGGACCGCTTAATCACTTTAGCAGATAAAATAGACACTATAATTTATAACTTAAAGGCGTAAAATACCTATGATTTTCGCCTAGTAGTCGTTTAAAAGTATTGAGAGTATAAAAATATGATTATAAATTAGTAGAGAATATCAATATTTATTTTTGATATAATATTTTGTACTAATAAAGAGAGTTGCTACAAAACAAATGTACTTGTAGTAACTCTCTTGTTGTTTGAATATACTAAATATTATAATGCAAACTATGCAGTCTCATTTTTGTCATGAGTATGTTGTAAAGTGTCATATTCGTTAACAGCTTTTACAACTAAGTTGGCAAGACCTATCAAACCTATAAGGTTAGGAATAACCATTATAGCATTGAAGAAGTCGGCACAACTCCAAACCAAATTTACATCTGTGAATAATGGGCCAGCAACTATACAAGCTAGAACGACTATATGGTAATATTTTACTTTATCAGAACCGAATAAGTATGTTATATTTTGAGCTCCGAAGAAACACCAACTGATTATAGTTGAGAATGCAAAGAAGAATAGGCAAATTGCTATTACCCAAGAACCGGCAGTTGGGCTTATAGAGCTAAGACCTTGCGCAAAACCTGCTTGAGTCAATTCAGCAGCTGTAAAACCTGAACCTAGCTGTCCAGTAGTAAGTATTACTAGAGCAGTTAATGTACAAACAATACCGGTATCAACTATAACACCTAGTATAGCCAAAAGACCTTGGTCAACAGGATGTTTTACTTTAGCGATAGCGTGTGCATGAGGAGAAGAACCCATACCAGCTTCATTTGAGAAAATACCTCTAGCGATACCATATCTAAAAGCTTCTTTAAATGTAGCACCAATGAGACCACCAGTAGCTGCTCTAGGGTTGAAAGCTCCCACAAAAATCATTTTGAAAGCAGGACCAATCATATCTGCATTTAGAACGCAAACCACAAGAGCTCCTATAATATAAACTATAGCCATAACAGGGACAACTTTTTCTGTAAATGAACCAATTCTAGATACACCACCGAATAAAATCAATGCGGCTAGTAAAGCTAGCGTGAGACCTACTATAAAAGGTGGTATTGAAGGAGCTACAGTAGAAATCGCTTTCCCTATTGAGTTAGATTGTACTATATTTCCCATAAAACCTAGTGCAAATATTATTGAAATCGAAAAGAAACCGGCTAAGAATTTATTGTTCAAACCTTTGCTAATGTAGTAAGCTGGTCCACCGACCATTTTTCCATCTTTAGACTCTCTAAATAATTGACCAAGAATTGCTTCTGCACATATAGTACCCATTCCAAAGAATCCACTAATCCACATCCAAAATACGGCTCCCGGACCTCCAGATACCAATGCAGTGGCAACACCAGCTAAGTTACCAGTACCAACTTGAGCTGCTATTGCAGTGGTAAGAGATTGAAATGGACTTAAACCCTCACCTTCATGTTCATCACCACTATCATGACTTTTCTTAAAAATATTTTTAAAAGCTAATTTTAATTTAGTAATTTGAATAAATCGTAATCTGAGTGTAAACATAATTCCTGTACCGAGTAAAAGAACCAACATTACAGGTCCCCATAAAAAACCATTTGCTACATCTAAAAATTGTTTGAATGACTCCATGATAATCCCCCTTTAAATGACTAGAAATATAAATTTTGTAAAATTGCTTGTAAATTGATGGCCATCAATTCTAGAAAAATAACCCCAATATTAAAAATAACCACGAGTGTTATATTCTTAACAATTATAGTATACTCTCTAAAAAATGAAAAAACAAGTAAAATGTTGAAAAAGACAGAAAAATTGAAAAATATCAAATCTATTTATTTGTGTTATAAAAAATAGATTTTGAGTCAAATAATTTATCGATATATGCATTTGGAAAAATCATGATTTTAGATTATAATTAGTGTAGATTACAAAAGCTAAGAGGGATGGTGAAATATTGAGAATATTTATTGGCTTAGAAATTACAAATGATATAAGATATAGCATTGGAAATACAGTAGCGAAATTGAGTATTGAAGGCAAAGTATATCCTAGGGAAAACTATCATATAACATTGAATTTTTTAGGGAATATAGACGATGATAAGTTGGAAAAAGTATTTGAAGTTTGCCAAAGCGTGGCAAAACAAAAATCTGAATTTGAAATAAATGTTGGCAAATTAGGATACTTTGAAAAGAAAAACAAAAAGATACTTTGGATTAAGGTTTTAGATGAAATGAATAAATTACAAGAATTATATGCTGATTTAGCAAATGAGTTAAACGTTTTAAAATTTGAATACCCATTAGAATATACACCTCATATGACTATTGCTCGAAATGTAAAAATGAAAAGTGAAGATATAGAAGTTATGGCCGAGCAGTTTGAACTATTGAAAATGCCTTTAGATGTAAGAAATCTAGTAGTGTTTGAAAGTAAAAGATTAGAGGGAGAACTAAGATATATTCCAATTAGAAAGATAAAATTTTGTCAAAAATAGCTAATTAATTAGCTTTAGTATATAATAATCATTGAAGTATGCTAAATTGTATATATAATTACAAAAAAATTTAAGGCTTACAAAAAAGTTGAAAGTTGTGTACAATAGTTATAGAGGTTTAATACAAAAATTTGAGAGGGAGTGGAATTATGTTTTCAGAAAAAATTATGGAAAGTTTAAGTCATTCATCATGGATTAGAGCTATGTTTGAGCAAGGTGCTAAATTAGCAGAAAAATACGGTGCTGAGAATGTTTACGACTATAGTTTAGGAAATCCATATGCAGAGCCACCAAAAGAAGTACAGGATGCACTCAAAAAATATGTAGATGGAGAATATAGAGGTTTACATAGATATATGAACAATGCAGGATATCCAGAAGTTAGAAAACAAATGGCAGATGATATAAATAAGACTTCGAAGGTTAAGTTAGGATCAGAAAACGTAATTATGACAGTTGGTGCTGCAGGAGGACTAAATGTTACAATGAAAGCATTGCTGAATCCTGATGAAGAAGTGATTATATTTGCACCATATTTTGTTGAATATAACTTCTATGCTTCAAATCATGGTGGAAAAGCAGTTGTTATGCCAGCTAATACTGAAACATTTGGACCAAATTTAGAAGCTTTTGAGGCAGGAATTAATTCAAAAACTAAAGCAGTTATAGTTAATATACCAAATAACCCTACAGGAGTTATATATAGTGATTCAGATCTTAAGAAAATGGCAGAAATTATTGAGAGAAAAGAGAAGGAACTTGGAATAACTATATTTGTTATTTCAGACCAGCCATATTCTGCTATACTTTATGATAATGCAGAAATGCCAAATCTTATGAATTATTTTGAAAATGCTATCATAATCAATTCATTTAGTAAGTCATTGGGACTTGCAGGAGAGCGTATAGGTTATATTGCAGCTAGTCCACAAATTAAAGATGTAGATAAATTTATGCTTGCACTTAGCTTTTGCAATAGAACACTTGGTTTTGTTAATGCACCAGGATTGTTCCAAAAAGTTGTAGGAGATGCAGTAGATGCTAAAGTAGATGTAGAAGCGTATAAGAAGAGAAGAGATTATTTATATGATAATTTGACAAAAATGGGATTTGAAATAGTAAAACCAGAAGGAGCATTTTACTTATTCCCTAAGGCATTAGAAGATGATGATGTAGCATTTATAAAAAAAGCAGTAGAACATAATTTACTATTAGTTCCTGGTAGTGGATTTGGATGCCCTGGATACTTTAGAATGTCTTATTGTGTGGAAATGGATATGATTGAAAGATCTATGAAGGCGTTTGAAGAATTAGCAAAAGACTATAATTTATAGAAAAAAATGCTAGACATTTTGTCTAATATAAGTTGTAGAGTTGATTTATAAAACATTATTAAAAAGCTGATGCATATAAAAGTAAATATTGATATGAAAAGCTATCAAAATATTTTATTATTTTGATAGCTTTTTTTATTTTACTTCGATGTATTCGGGATAATTGGGTAAATAAACTGTATAAGGAGGGAGCAATATGTCACTTAAAATACCTGAGAAGAATATAATAAATCCTGTTGATTCGAAAATGGGAAATGAATTAAAACGTGCAGGAAATAAGATTTCAAAGAAAACTGATAAGGACAATGACGACAAAGTTATTTACGACAAAGTCACTATTGAGAAGTTAAAAGAGAAGAGTGATAGGGCTTATCAAAATTTGCGAAACATTGTTGAGGAGTTACTTAGAAAGCAAGGTCTTAGTTTTAAGCGACTAGAGCAGGAAAAAGAATTAGAAATAAAAATAGATGATGAAACTAGGGCGAAGGCAAAAGAAGCGATAGAAGAAGGAGGAGAATATAGCGCAGAGGCTGTGAGTGATAGAATCGTTGATTTTGCAAAAGCTATTAGCGGAGGAGACAAAGAAAAGTTTGATTTGTTAAAAGATGCTATTGAGGAAGGATTTGAGCAGGCGAGAGATGCTTTTGGCGGAGAATTACCTGAACTATCGAATAGAACTTATGATTTGGTCATGGAAAAATTAGAAAATTGGAAAATGGATGAGCAAGAGAAAATAGATACTAATATGGATTCTAATACAGGTGAGTAATAGCATTAATTAAGAACAGACGTTGTTAATCTTTGAAAGATAGGCATTGTCTGTTCTTTTATCTTTTTTGAAATTAAATATAGTTATGTTTGTCAATAAAAAAACGTGCACAAATGTGCAAAAATATAAAATACTATGGTAAAATGTTCACTTGGGTGTTATAATCTCATTAACAACTCAAATGAGTCGATTCTGAAATATTTTTATGAACGAAATGGAGTTTTGCATCTGGGAAAACTGTCTTTAGGCAATTTAATAAAGACAGTTTTTGCAAAATTAAATTTTTTAGAGAGTGGGAAACCCGTTTCATAGCGCTATTATAATGACAAATTTGGGGGAAAACGTTAAGGAGGAGTTATTTTGAATTTATTTATGAACTTTTTTATGGAATTTGTTAATAAGTTCCTAGGACAGGCACCATTGTTACTTGGTACAGTTGTATTAATCGGTTACCTATTGATGGGGAAGAAGCTTTACGAGGCACTTGCAGGATTTATTAAAGCATTTGTTGGATTCAAAATTTTACAGGTTGGTACAGGTGGATTGGTTAAGACGTTTGCGCCAATCATCAATGCATTGACAGAAAAGTTTGGAATTAAAGCATTTGTAATAGACCCTTACTTTGGACAGACATCTGGTGTAGAAGTGTTGGATGCAGTTAATTCACTTCAATATGTAGGATATGTAATGCTTATAGCATTTGCGTGGAACATTTTATTAGTTGCATTTAGAAAGTACACTAAGGTTCGTCCATTATTTATTACTGGACACATTATGTATCAGCAATCAGCAGTACTTCTTTGGGCATTATACACAGTAATAGAAGG
>JAOAQY010000102.1 GCA_025210965.1 Tissierellales bacterium | reverse complement strand
TGTAATGCATGTCTTGATGGTTCGTGTTCAACACTTTTTAGAAGTATTTCTATATTGATTTTTTTATCTATCCAATTTGTTGCTGTTTTCAAATTTCTAAGAAAAATATCGCTAATCATAGTCTCACTTTGAGCAGTAAACTGTTCATAGCATAATTGAGTTAAAGCATTATTGGAGAATAGTTTATTAGAAACCTTATATCTTAGATAACTTATAGATGGAAGATTGGTTTCCTTACAAACAGACACTAGATAAGATTCCAAAAATGCTGAAAAATAAGCAGAATTATTACATCTATCTAGTAAATAATATGCTCTCTCAAGCGCAGAAAGAGTTACCTTTTCATCACTTAATGCCAAACAATTTTCGATAAACCTATAATATGGCATTGCATGTGATTCATCGAAATATGGGATGTATTTAAATGCCTCTAATAGATATATTAATTCAGATGAGTTCGAAAAATCTGCATTCTCATAATATGGTGTAATTATTTCAAAATATGATTCTTTCGTATCTGCACCAGAATATTTGAAAACACTATTTACTAAATTTCTCAAACCATAACCAATCCATTCTCTATGAACATCAATGTACTTATGATCTGGAGAGAGAAATTGATAAAAGTATCTGTCAAGAAGCTCTACGCTAGTTATTTCAGGAGCCATTAGATTAGCAGATTTTGGAACTTCTTTTCTATAATGTTCGTCAAATCCAGCTATCAAAGTCCCTATTAAGTCGGCACATTTTTTTCTCAAGTCTTCTTCAGGATGAACCATTAAATCATATAAGAAAGTTATTGTAATTATTTTTTGCCTTTGAGTTAGGTGGGTAGAATATTCTTCTAAAACTTGGATATAACCTCTTAATTTTTTTTGATCATTTTCAGTTCTTGCCAATTCAAGAAGCGAACTTAAAGAAGCTTCACTTCTAAGTCTATGCATCAATTTGATATTATGGTCAATCGCAGAGTATTTTAGATGATCTACAATAGGCTGACCAGAAAGAAGATGAAGGTGTGTAACTCGAACTTTTTCCATAGGTTTACCATCTAAAGAGACATTGATTCCGCGCTGAACCATATAGTCTTCAAAATCTTTTAACTTGCTATAAACTCGCCTATAGCGTTTCTCTTTTTTCTCATCTAATTGATCAAGCTTATTTAGAATTACATCAAAAGAATCTTTTAGAGAAAATATTTTCATTTGCCAAGAACCTTCAGTTGTTTTGATGTTTTTAACCCTAAAATCAGCATATATAAGGATTAACGATTCTATTGGTAAATTTTCAAGTTCTAAATCCCAGACAGAGTGATTTGTTGCAATATGACCAATCATTGGGATATTGTGATTGTTAAACCATTGCTCAGTGTAATAATAGTGTAGATAAGGAACTCGATTGCTCTCTTCACCTACACATCCGTATTTACCTAAATCATGACCAGCAGCAGCTCCTGAAACTCTGCCGAGGTCAATTGGAGAATCAATTGATTTTAGCTGTCTACCTATACTAACCGCGATATGGTGTACGCCGCTTATGTGAGATAGTGTATTGTAACCAGTTATTTCTTGATTTAGAAGCATGAGCTCACAAATATAGTCTTTTTCAAAAACTTCAATAAACTTCGAATACTCTCCACTTTGATCTAGAGCTTGTAATTCTGTTTTGCATAAAAATTTAAATGGGTAATAAATATCATTTTTTATTGGATAAATACCGTCATTGTCAAATATTTTTCTTATAGATTTCAAAATTTCTAGATAAATTACACAAGAATTATTGAATTTTGAATTTAAAGCTATAGTTACTGCGTGAGGATATGACAAGCTAAGGATGTACTGATAAGTATAGAAAAGCCAATCAGAATCAGGCTCACTATCAGAAAAATAGAGCATAATATCTCTAGATAGATTCAAAACATCGTTACATGAATAGCTCGTAGACTTGTACAACTCCTTTAATTCGTCAATAAATTCATTTCCAAAAAGAGATTTTGAAATGAAGTCTTTGCAGTTAGAATCTTTTTTTACAAAATCCAATTTATTCAAATTTGATTCTATAGTTGAAACCATTTTTTTGTACATGATTAATAAAAACCTCCTCTATCTACTACTTTCATTATAAATGACAATGCGATAAATGATAAGTGATAATAGCAATCTTTTATAAAAATTGAGAAATATTAGAAATAGTAAATCATTCAAACACGGATAAAGAAACCGATTACAGACAGAATATTTAATTAATAAATAATCTTAATATTTTTTTGAATATTCCTGCTTTATTTAAATTTGTGATTATGGTATCCTAGAGATGAAAATACTGTATATTATGGAGGGATTAGACATGCATAAAAAGCTATTTATACCAGGACCAGTAGAAGTTAATTCAGAGGTGCTACAAAGAATGGCAACACCAATGATAGGACACAGAACAAAAGAAGCGTCGAAATTACAAAGAGATATAAGCGACAAAATGAGAAAACTATTCTACACTGAAAATGAAATTTTATTATCAACTACTTCGGGTAGCGGATTAATGGAAGGTGCACTTAAATCTTGTACTAATAAAAAAGTAGCAGTTTTTTCAGTAGGAGCTTTTGGAAATAGATGGTATCAGATGGCAGAAGCAAATGCGATTCCAGCAGATAAATTTGAAGCTGAATGGGGACAACCAACAGATCCAAAAGAGGTTGATAGAGTTTTAGCTACAGGAGAGTACGATGTTGTAACTATAACACATAATGAAACATCTACAGGAATTATGAATCCACTAGATGAAATTTCTGCAGTAATAAAAAAATATCCAGAAGTTATTTTCTGTATGGATACAGTAAGTTCTGCAGCGGGAGCTAAAATCAAAGTAGATGAGTGGGGCGTAGATATTTGTATAACTTCTACTCAAAAAGCATTGGGATTACCTCCAGGATTAGCTATTTGTACATTTAGTGAGAAAGCAAGACAAGCAGCAGAAAAAGTTGAGCACAGAGGTATGTATTTAGATTTATTGAATTTGTACAATACAATTCAGAAAAAAGATTATCAATACCCATCAACACCAAGTCTTTCACACATGTTTGCACTAGATTATCAATTAGACAAGATTATGGAAGAGGGTTTAGATAATAGATTTGATAGACATGAAGAAATGGCTAAGTATGTTAGAAATTGGGCAAATAAATACTTTGAAATTTTCCCAAGTGATGAAAAATATGCATCAAATACGCTTACTACTATCAGAAATACAAGAGAGATAAGTGTTGCAGATTTAAATAAAGCACTTGCTAAGAGAGGATATACTCTTTCTAATGGATATGGAAAGTTAAAAGAAAAGACATTTAGAATAGCACATATGGCTGATACTACATTGCCAGATGTGAAAGAACTACTTGTAAATATTGAAGAAATTCTAAACTTGAAATAGGAGGCGAACCTAGTGGCTAAGATTTTAGTAACAGACGGAATGGATAAAAATGCAGCTTTAGAACTTAAAAATTTGGGTCATGAAGTAATTGAGGAACATTATGAGATAGACGAATTGAATCAAAAAATAAAAGAAGTAGATGCAATAATTATTCGCTCAGCTACAAAACTTAGAAAAGAGACTATTGATTCAGCTAAAGAGACTGGTCAATTAAAGCTTATGGTTAGAGCTGGAGTTGGAATGGACAATATAGATGTTGATTATGCTAAAGAAAAAGGCATAGCTGTTAGAAATACACCTTCTGCAAGTAGTGCAGCGGTTGCAGAGTTGGCTATTGGACATATGTTTGCACTTGCTAGAAATATATATTGTGCAAATGTTACAATGAGAAAAGGTGAATGGAACAAGAAAGCATATAAAGGTGTAGAGTTGAGTGGCAAGACACTAGGGCTAATTGGTTTTGGAAGAATTGCACAATCAACAGCAGAAAAAGCCAGAGCACTTGGCATGAAAGTTATCTACTATACAAGAAGTGGAAAGAAAGATGGATTTGATCAATACGAATATAAGGAAAAAGAAGAATTACTTAAAGAAGCTGACTTTATATCACTTCACATTCCATTTGTTAAAAATAATGGAATCACGCTAGGTGAGAAAGATTTCGAAATAATGAAAGATGGTGTATACCTTGTAAACTGTGCAAGAGGTGGAGTTGTAGATGAAGAAGCTCTTTTGAAAGCACTTGATTCAGGAAAAGTTGCAGCTGCAGCTATAGATGTTTTTGAGAAGGAACCAACTCACAATATGAACTTGGTTAATCATCAATGCGTATCTGTTACACCACATATAGGAGCATCTACTAAGGAAGCTCAAGGTAGAATTGGTGAAGAAATAGTAACAATTGTTAAAGAGTATTTTTAAGGAGGTTTTTTATGGCAATCGTTAGACCATTTAATGGAATTAGACCAGCAGAAGGAAAGGAAACGAAGATTGCATCTTTGCCTTATGATGTAATGAATAGAGAAGAAGCTAAACGCATGGCAGGAGAGAATGAGTTATCATTCTTACATGTTGTTAGAGCAGAAATTGATGTACCTGATGAAATAAGTGCATATGATGACTCAGTTTATGAAGGTGCAAGAAATCGTTTAAGTCAAATGATTAAAGATGGAAATTTAGTTCAAGATGATGATTCAGTTTTCTATATATATAGACAAATCATGGATGGAAGAGTTCAAACAGGATTAGTGGGATGCGCATCTATAGATGATTATATGAATGGAATAATAAAGAAACACGAATTTACACGCGAAGCAAAAGAAGTAGACCGAATAAAACATTTTGATACTTGCGATGCCAATACAGCACCTATTTTCTTGACATATAGAAAAAATGACCAAGTTAATCAATTGATTAATGATTGGATAAAATTCAATAAGCCAGTATATAATTTTACTAGTGAAGATGAAATTACTCACATCGTTTGGAAGATAAGCGAACCAGCAGTGAACGATCAACTTCAAGGATTGTTTGAAAGCATAAACTATCTTTATATAGCAGATGGTCACCATAGATCAGCTTCAGCAGTAAAAGTTGGAAAGAAGAGAAGAGAAGAAAATCCAAATTATACTGGCGAAGAAGAATTTAATTATTTTCTATCAGTTATTTTTCCAGATGAAGACTTGTTCATAATGGACTATAACAGAGTAGTTAAAGATTTAAATGGGCATAGTAAAGATGAATTCATGAATGCTATAGAAGAAAAATTTGAAGTCAAAGAATATGAATCAGAAGGAGCCTATTCACCTAGGGTTAAACATGAATTTGGTATGTATTTAGGAAATCAATGGTATAGATTACGTGCCAAGGAAGACAGCTTTGATATTAAGGATACAGTTAATAGCTTAGACGCGGCTATATTACAAAATAATTTGTTGCATCCTATACTAGGAATAGAAGATCCAAGAAAAGATGAACGAATTGATTTTGTTGGCGGAATTCGTGGTTTAAAAGAACTTGAAAGACGAGTTTCGGAAGATATGGAAATCGCATTTTCTATGTGTCCAACAACTATAGAAGATTTGATGAGCGTTGCTGATGATCAAAAGGTAATGCCTCCTAAATCGACTTGGTTTGAGCCAAAACTAAGAAGCGGACTATTTGTTCACAAGTTAGATTAATAGAGTAGATAAAGAGCACTAAAGCAGTATTTTTATTGTTTTAGTGCTCTTTTTGTATGAGAATAGTAGGTTTGAAGAAATTTTTTCTATTTGTTCGCCATTAATATTGATTTTTGAGTTAAATATGTATAGAATATAAATATATGGATAATAGAGCCTAATAGAGGGGATTTAGCATGACGAACTTTAAAGAAGAAATCCAAGAATTAAAAAGAATTAGTGATAAGATTGCGTTGTATCAAAATACACGCGAGGAATACAAGATAGTACCTTTAGCAGATTTGCTTTTGACTATATCGAATTCCATAAAGGATAAGTATAATGAAAAGTATCCTGGCAGATTAAAAAATGTCAATACAGAGATACACATGGAGAAGTTTGAAGATTATAGCAAAGGTAACTTCATAAGACTTGAAGATGTGGGATTAGAGAATGATTTGCCTAGCAATGGTGATTGGGCAATGGAAGATTTGGACTATGATGAACCAGATTTTGATAAGCCAGATTTTGAAAGTCAATCGAATAGTAGTGTGTTGGACGAATTTGCTGAATTTGGTAATGAAAAAAATGAAGAGGCAGAAGAACTAGATGAAATTTCTGATGTTGGATTTGATCAAGATATAGAAGATTTGATTAAAGAAGAATCGTTTATCGAGGAAGTTAAAGAAGTTAGTAAGCGTGAGGAATTTAAAACGATTCAAAAAGAAATAAAGTTTGAATCGGAAGCTATAAATATAGCTGAAGAACCAAAAAAGCATGACCTATATGAGAAAGAGGATATTAGTAGTGACGACTTAAATATTGTTGATGTGTTTGGCAAAGAAGATAAAAAGGCTGAATGTCAAGAGAATAAGTTGGAATTAGAAAAGATAAATACTTTGAATTTCTTGTATAAACCAATACTTAAAGAAAATTATCTTGAGGGAAATTATTTGGCAACATTTGGAATAAAGCGAAATGCCGACTTGGAAAAATCTGGAGCGCTTGAAATGCACAATAAATTTTGGAGTGCTAATAGTGTTGAGCATGGCAATATCTTTGGATCAGTACCTATAGATTTGATAGAAGAAAAATCTGCAAATGTTTTATTGGGAAAAGGTTGGAGAATAGCTGAAGTTGATATATATGAGCTTAAATGTGAGCTAGACCTTTGGGAAACTAATAAATATTGTAAAGTAGAATTTGAAAATTATTTGGTAGTTAAAGAAGTCGGAGGAGATACTGTTTTAATATTTGACTATAAAATATAATAGAGAGTATAAAAATAAGATAAAAGAGGTGGTATTCACCTCTTTTATCTTATTTATAGGTTTATAGGTTTATAGGAATTTATCTCTGACATTCGACCAAAAATCTTTTGATTCTATTTTCAACATTGTAATTTTTCTATTAGACATTCTAGTTAAAACTTTTGTAATATTGGTGTATGAGTGATGTAAACCATCTACAGTAATCATCAAAGAGTCCTCATCTCTATATTCGGGTATTAGTTCGATGTAGTGATGATTAGGAACAATTATGCTAGAATTTAGGCTTCTGTAAATTTTTGAATTTATAGGAGCTAAAGGAGTAAGCTGTAATGTATTTAAACTAGGATATATAATGCTACCACCAGTTGAATAATTGTAAGCAGTACTTCCTATAGGTGTCGAAATTATAACGCCATCACCGCTAAATCGCTCGAGGTATGTGTTATTTACTGAAACTTTGAGATGCACGCTGCGAGCAGATTTACTTTTTATAGATATCTCGTTTACTCCATAGATGCTAAAAACACGTTTAGGTGTAAAGATTACGCTGTTTAGAAGATTTATATCTTCAAGTGTATATGTTTTAGATTTCAATGTTTTGATAAAAACATCTAATGATTCAGGACTTAGTTCTTGAAAAAAACCAAGATGTCCGGTGTTTATTCCAATAAAAGGTATTGAACTATAATTGCTCGAATGAACTGCTCGTAGAAATGCACCATCACCACCAACTACGATATTTAGTGTTGCGTCTGCGGAAAAACCATCAGCTATTTCAAAACCATTTCGATTTAATTTATCTTTTAGTAAAAGAGCAGTATCCTGAGAATACTGATTGTTATTTGCTATTATATTAATTAATGACATAAAACCCTCCCTGATTGGAAAATCTTTAAGTGACTTAAGTCTTTTAATAACTAAAGTCTATTATATTATAGCATAGAACTAAGGAAACCTCTTTCATAAATATATAAGAAAGGAATAAAAAATGAAAAATATTATAAAGTGGATAGCTTCAAGAAAATATATGAATTTAGTTAAATGTATTTCGAAAGAGCTAGATTTGACAGAAAAAGAAGCGAGACAATTGAATAAAAAACATAAAGTTGAAGTTAATGATGTATTGGCTGAAGAAAAAATGATTATCCGCAAAGGTATGAAGATAACAATTACTTTTGAATCGGAAAAATGTGAACATAGAGCTATAGAGAGTGATTTAGATGTAGTATATGAAGATCAGAATATTCTAGTTGTAAACAAGAAAAGTGGAGAGGCGGTATATTCCAATAGTAGTGATAGAATTACACTTGCAAACAAAGTAAGTTACTATTTTAAAAATATAGGACTTGAATCTAAAATTAGATTTTTAAATAGATTGGACTATAACACTTCTGGTATAGTTATGATAGCAAAAAATTCATATGCTCAAGCATATCTGCAAAAACAAATTGAAGCACGTGAAACGAAAAAAGTATACATAGCTTTTGTTGAAGGCGAGGTAAAAGATGAAAATATCTATATAGATTTTCCAATTTCAAAGAGATGTGACGAGAATTATAGATACAAGGTAGATAATGATGGGCAAAGTGCTTTAACAATAATTGAAAAATCTGAAATTAAAGATGATTACACAAAGCTTACTATAAGGATAAAAACCGGCCGTACTCATCAAATTAGAGTTCACATGAATGAAATAGGACATAAACTGCTAGGTGATGAGCTTTATGGTGGGAATCAATCACTTATATCTAGACAAGCATTACATGCACATATATATGGAATAAAAGTTCCATTTGTTGGATATAAAGAATTTTTAGCAAAACTTCCAAGTGATTTGATAAAACTTTGTTAGATTCATATTATAAATACAACAAAAATATTATTAACCCTTTAAATTTAGCGGATAGTATAGTATAATAATAGTAAATCTAGAGTGTTTGTGTGTCATGTATAATTCAACCGACAGAATCACATCGGGAATTTTAGTCTCGGTTTGCTAGGTCAGGCCTATATTTTATATGGGAAGTCTGAACAACTGAGCGGGATACCCACCTGCTAACAGAGCGGGCGTGAATTATATTGATGTACGGCACTTTGGATTTTTTTTGTTTAAAATAAATTATGGTGTAAAGGTGGTATAGTTATATGAAAAAGAAAAAGCGTGGAAAATTTTTAGTTATATTAATTCTTTTGATGCTTGTGTTTCATTCAATCAGTGGAAATATAGACTATAGTATATTATTTAATTTACAAGCACTTGAAATTATTTTTGCTGGTATAGTACTTACATCAATCATAGGCTATACGTATGACACTCTTGTTTTAACTACAAAGATGGTAGCAAAAAGTTTCAAATATCATGTTGATTATGAAGGTAGTATTTATAAAATGTATACATATGCAGTAAAAATAAAAAAGCACGGTGTGCTAAAAGTTCAGAAAGATATTCAAGTTGAGGATCATGAGTTTGTGCAAAAATCGCTAGAACTTGTCAGTGATATGACAAAAGCTAAGGATGTAGACGACATATTGACAAAAGATATAATAGCTAGAAAAACACATCTTACAAAAGCATATAATGTTTTGAAAACTATATCACAAACAGCACCTGCTTTTGGACTTATAGGAACACTTATAGGTATGATAGGCTTGCTATCACATATGGAAAATTCAGTATTGCTTATAAACAATATGTCTTCCGCCCTTGTCAGTACTTTATATGGTGCATTAGTATCAAATTTCATAGCAATACCGCTTATGGGGCGCGTTAGAGAGATGATTGATCACCAGATTCTTGAATATCAAATAATTAAAGCTGGGGCAGTTCAAATGTCTCAAAATGATACAGTTAGGAATGTTTTTAATAAGATGAATGCTATGCTACCATTAGAAAAAAGACTAGCATACCCTCAAAATCAGAAGAACGAAGGAGGCCGAGGATAATGAGTGAAAACTATGAATGGGAATTGCAAGAACAAGAAGATGATCTTACTGGTTCATGGATTATTACATATAGTGATATGATAACTATACTGACTTGCCTATTCATTATGTTTTTTGTGATGTCGGCCAATGAAAATACGGTTTTATCAAAAATAAAAGAAGATTTATCTGATCAAGTAGATGTATTAGAGGAAGAAAATCAAAATTTGAATTCTCAGAATCAAGATTTATTGAAAGAGAATCAAAGACTTGCGATGTCTCTATTTGAGATAGATGATTTTGGAGAAAATCTAGGGGAGTCAGATGAGAAATTTATAAAGTTTTTAAAGGAGCAAAATCTTTTGGATTCTGTGAATATAGTACCCTCTGAGGAAGGATTATTGATCCGATTTAAAGATAATATACTATTTGATAGCGGAGAGGCAGATGTTACTAATCGAGGCTATGATGTATTAAAGCAAATTGGAGAAAAACTTAAAACATTAGATAATGATATTAGAATTGAGGGGTATACAGATAATATACCTATGAATACCATTCGTTTTCCATCTAATTGGGAGTTATCTGCATCGCGAGCTATTAGTGTAGTGAAGTATTTTATTGAAGATATAGGAATAAAAGAAGAAAGACTTTCTTTTTCAGGATGGGGAGAGAGAAAGCCCATAGCAGACAATAGTACAGCAGAAGGTCGTTCTCAAAATCGAAGGATAGAAATAACTATATTGAATAGAGAGAAATAGAAGGTGAGGATATGCAGCGTATAAAAATTATAGTAAATCCGTCATCTGGGCGAAGAATAGTTCAGAATAAACTAGAAGGAATACAGACATTGTTATTGGAAAAAGGTTATACGCTTTCACGAAATAGTACGAAGAAAAAAGATGATGCTAAAAGGTTTGCAATGGATGCTTGTAATGAAGATTGGGATTTGATAATTGCTTGTGGTGGAGATGGAACTATAAATGAAGTTATCAGTGGAGTTGTCGAGTCTTCAAATAAAGTACCAATAGCAATATTAGCAGCTGGGACAGTAAATGATTTTGCAAATGCAATGAAGTTTCCAAAAGAAATAGAGAGCTTTGTGAGAATGATAGAGAATGAACATACTCAGCTAGTAGATGTAGGCAAAGTTAATGACCGATATTTTATAAATGTTGCAGCTGGTGGTTTGATGGCCAATATTGCTCATAAAGCTGAGGTTGATTTAAAAACACTTTTTGGTAAGATGGGATATTATTTTGAAGCACTTAGAGAACTTCCAAGTCAAAATTTGAATGGATATGATATCAGAGTGGAAAGCGAAGAGTTTAGCTATGATGGGAAGATGTTGTTGTATTTAATATCAAATAGTCAATCAATTGGCGGAGTAAAAAAAGCTGCTCCCAAGGCTGAAGTTTCGGATGGGCTGTTAGATGTAATGTTTTTAAAGGAAGTTACATTTCAAGATGTTATGGAAATATTGATAAAACTTCAAAATGGACAGCATATAGAAAATAGTAAAGTTGAGTATTTTAAGACAAAGAAAGTTAGCTTACATTCAGATGTAAAATTAGAAATTGATATAGATGGAGAATATGGTGGAGACTTGCCAGCAACGTTTGAAGTGATACCTTTAGGAGTTGAGATATTGATTCCATAATAAATGAGCTAATAGCATATTGCTATTAGCTCATTTTTTAACTAAATACTTTCAGCTGCTTTTGCACGCTTAGGTGATTCGATTTTTTTTGATGCTTCTAATTTCAATTTTGCAGAGTCCTTCATGATAGATTTTCCGATGAAAATGGCATCTTCATCAACTACAAAGCTTTTTACATTGATATCACCAATCAATTTTCCAGAACTAGCAATTCTCAATTGTTCTTTAGCAATTATGTTCCCTTCTAAACATCCTGCTATTATAAGATTATTACAAATAACTTGTCCTTTTATTTTCCCACTATAGCCTATAGTTACATCGCCGTCAATATTTAAGTCTCCAACAATAGAACCATCGATGCGAAGATTACCTTTTGCTTCGATTTTTCCTGTAATCACTGTTTTTTCACCAATTATAGTATCTAAAACTTCATGCTCTTCTTCTGTTTTTTTTGTACCAAACATAAAATGACCTCCTGCTTTCAAAATCTATGCATTTAAACTCCCCTAATGTTATCGTCATATAATTTTAAAACTGAATAGAAATATTATTGATATTTCTCATATTATATCATATTGATATAAAAATGTGTGATTTTAAAAAATATTTTGTATATTGCAAAAATTCTCTACAATTGATAAACTGTAAAAGAGGTTCAAAATTCAATGTTTTAGCATGATAAAGTGATAGGGGGATATCAATGACTAAGGTAATCATTAATGGAAAAGATTTGAAAATTGAGAGCTTCATTTCAGTAACGAAAAAAGAAAGTAAAGTTGTAGTAGACCCAGCTGTTTTAGATAAAATCAATGAATCTAGACGATTGGTTGACAGATATGTAGATGAAAGCAAAGTGGTTTATGGTATAACTACAGGATTTGGTAAATTTAGTGATGTATTTATAAGCAAGGAAGAATCAAAACAATTACAAGAAAATCTCATAAAGAGTCATGCATGTGGAGTTGGGAATCCATTGCCAGAGGAGATTGTTAGAGGAATAATGTTATTGAGAGCAAATGCACTTGTTAAGGGATGCTCGGGAATAAGGTTGAGTACAATAGAGTTTTTAGTAGAATTGATTAATAGAAGGGTACATCCAGTTATTCCAGAAAAAGGATCTCTTGGTGCGAGTGGAGATTTGGCACCTTTAGCACATATGGTTCTTGTAATGCTTGGATTTGGAGAAGCATACTACAATGGAGAGAGAATGGAAGGCAAGAAGGCGCTTTCACTAGCAGGTCTTGAGCCTATACATTTGACATCAAAAGAAGGTTTGGCATTGATAAATGGAACACAAGTAATGACATCTATAGGAGCGATGGCTGTCTATGAGGCTATGAAAATTTCTAAATTAGCAGATTTAATAGGAGCTATGACAGTTGAGAGTTTGAATGGCATAACTGATGCGTATGATGAAAGAATTCATCTTGCTAGGGGTCAAAAGGGACAAATAGAAGTGGCTAAAAACTTAAGAGAGTATTTGAAAAACAGCGAGTATACTACACATCAAGGTGAATTGAGGGTACAGGATGCATATACACTTAGGTGCATTCCGCAAATACATGGTGCTAGCTTAGAAGCAATAAATTATGTTAAAGAAAAAGTGGAGATAGAAATGAATGCGGCGACTGACAATCCACTTATTTTTACTGAAACAGAAGATGTTATTTCAGGAGGAAATTTTCATGGACAGCCAATGGCGCTAGCTTTTGACTTCTTGTCTATAGCATTATCAGAATATGCCAATGTTTCAGAACGTCGTTTGGAAAGATTGGTAAATCCAGCTCTTAATAATGGTCTTCCTGCATTCTTGGTAAAAAATGGAGGATTGAATTCAGGATTTATGATAGTGCAGTATTCAGCGGCTTCTTTAGTCTCAGAAAACAAAATATTAGCACATCCTGCTAGTGTTGATTCTATACCATCATCGGCAAATCAAGAAGATCATGTTTCGATGGGAACTATAGGAGCAAGAAAGGCCTTAGAAATAATGAAGAATACTAAATATGTTTTGTCTATGGAAGCAATGGCAGCGGCACAAGCGATAGATTTGAGAGAAAGGAAAAAGATGGGAAATTATACAGAAATGTTGTATAATGAAATTAGAGATAGAAGTTGTATGATTGAGGACGATTTGGTCATGAATATCGAGATTGAAAAGGTATCCGATATATTTGAAAGTAAAATATTAGAGAAATTATAAATTTGAAGTTTAAACCTATAAATTCATGATAAAAATCGCAAATTGGGGTATATAGAAAGTAATAGTTTATGTAAAGGAAGTGATATAATGAGCGAAAGGCAATTTGTTGTATTTAGATTAGAGTCAGAAGAATATGCTATTGATATCATGAATGTTAAGGAGATAGGTCCATATGAATTAACAACTAAGGTTCCTAATTCACCAGATTTCATAACTGGAGTGGTTAATTATCGTGGAGAGGTAATTCCTATCATAGATTTGAAAAAGAAATTTATGCTTGAGGAATCTCATCAAGAAGATGAAAAAAGAGTTATAGTAATTGGTCTTGATGGAAAACAGATAGGATTTGTGGTAGATGAAGCTTCGGAGACTATTATATTTGAAGAGTCAGAAGTAGATCCACCACCAGAAATTATAATTGACAAGACAAGAAAATACATCACTGGTGTTGGAAAGAAGGAAAATCGTTTAATTATAATAATTGATTTATCTAAAGTACTCAGTAAAGAAGAACAAAATAAAGTTAAAAACTTGAAAGTAGATTAGTATTTCCCTGAGAGCAGATTAGTTTCTAAATTAGAATAGTATATTGAAAATAGACAAAAATATTTAATTTTTGTCTATTTTTTATTGGTGATAGCAATTGAGGATTAATATTAATTTTTTGTAAAGGATGAAAAGCCATACATGTGATATGGTACAATAATATTAGTCTAGGTAGGTTAACTATTTCTAAGGAGGAATATTAATGGCAGATAAAAAAAGTGAAGCAAAAAAATTACAAGAAAAACTTACACATAAGTGGAAAAATGTGTGGGAAGAAGTAGATGAAAAAGGGAAAAAAGAAATATTTGAAGTTAGCGAGAGATACAAAACATTTTTAGATGTTGGTAAGACTGAGAGAGAGACCGCTAGAGAAATTGTTAAGCAAGCAATTGCAGATGGATATGTTTCATTAGACGAAGTTATTAAAAAAGGCAGTGTGAAAACTGGTGATAAAATATACGCGACAAACAAGGACAAAGGTGTTGCGATGTTTATAATAGGTAAAGAGCCTATTACTAGTGGTATGAAAATTGTAGGATCTCATATTGATGTTCCTAGATTAGATTTAAAACCATCACCATTGTACGAGGATACTGATTTAGCTTTTTTGAAAACACATTATTATGGTGGAGTTAAAAAATACCATTGGGTAGCTATACCACTAGCACTTCACGGTGTTGTAGTTACTAAAGATGGAGAGCGTAAAGATATAGTTATTGGAGAGGATGAAAACGATCCAGTATTTATGATAAATGACTTGCTAATTCACTTGTCAAAGGATCAATTAGCGAAAAAAATGGCAGAGGGAATTACTGGAGAAGGTTTAAATATGTTAGTTGGAAGCATTCCTTATGCTGATAATGAGATTAGCGAAAAAGTAAAATTAAATGTATTGTCTATATTAAATGAGAAATACGGAATAGTCGAGGAAGATTTTGTAACTGCTGAATTTGAAGTAGTACCAGCTGGTAAAGCGAGAGATATTGGATTTGATAGAAGTCTTGTGGGAGCTCATGGTCATGACGATAGAGTGTGTGCTTATGCAACACTTGAAGCTATGCTTGATATGAAGGGATCGGAAAAGACAGCGGTTGGTCTTTATGTTGACAAAGAAGAGGTAGGAAGTCAAGGAAATACTGGAATGCAGTCTAGATTTTTTGAATATGCAGTTTCAGAGATATTAGCTCTTCAAGAAGATTATTCAGAGCTTAAGTTAAAAAGAGCAATGGCAAATTCTAAAGTCTTGTCTGCTGATGTTGGTGCAGCTCTTAATCCAAATTTCCCAGAAGTTATGGAAAAGAGAAATGCAGCTAATTTAGGCAAAGGCGTGGTTTTAGTAAAATATACTGGAGCTAGAGGAAAGTCAGGCTGTAATGATGCCAATGCGGAATTTATTTCTGAAGTAAGACATTTGTTCAATGACCAAGGAATAGTTTGGCAAACAGGCGAACTTGGGAAAATAGACCAAGGCGGCGGCGGAACAATTGCCTATATTCTTGCAAATTACGGTATGGAAGTTGTAGACTGTGGAGTTGCAGTTATGGGAATGCACGCACCATATGAAGTTGTAAGTAAAGCAGATGTTTATATGACGAAAAAAGCATACAAAGCATTTATGGAAACAAAATAGAATAGAAGATATAGATATTTAGAAAAAGCGACCTTGTGTCGCTTTTTCGTAATTAATTATGGGGGGATGCTAGTGGAGAAATCAAAAGCTACTGCATTGACGATAGATTGTGGAACACAAAGTATTAGAGCTTTGCTATTTGATCTCAAGGGAAATTTGATTAAAAAAGTTAAAAAACCATTTAAGCCTTATTTTTCTGTTGAGGCTGGATGGGCAGAACAAGAAGCAGATTTTTATTATGAAAAAATGTGTGAGGCGTGTAAGGAATTGTTAGCTGATTACGATGATATATCAAATATTGTAGGTGTTAGTATAACTACATTTAGAGACACATTTGTAGTTCTTGATAAAAATTTAAAACCTCTTAGACCTGCTATAGTTTGGTTAGATCAAAGAGAGGCTAGTGAGTATGAACCGCTACCGTTAGATAAAGAATTTCAAATTCAATTAGTTGGTATGAAAAGAGCAGTAGATTCATTTATGAAAAGTTACAAGGTGAATTGGATAAAACAATATGAACCAGAAATTTGGGAAAAAACATATAAATATGTCATGATATCTACCTATCTCAATTACAAATTGACAGATGTATTAAAGGATGGAGTCGCATCTCAAGTTGGTCAAATTCCACTAGATTTTAAGAAGGTCTGCTGGGCAAAAGGAAGAAATTTGAAAAAATATATATTTCCAATCGAAGATGAAAAGTTAGCAGAGATAGTAAAGCCAGGAGCAAAGTTAGGAAATGTTACAAAGCAAGCTTCTTCAGAAACTGGAATTCCAGAAGGATTACCAGTTATTGCATCAGGTTCAGATAAAGGTTGTGAAACATACGGAAATGGTTGTATGAATCAAAATACGGCTAGTATATCGTTAGGAT
>JAOAQY010000101.1 GCA_025210965.1 Tissierellales bacterium | reverse complement strand
TATCTAAGTTAATCAAATTCCCAGTTGATTTAGTCTTTAGAATTGAAGAATATCAAAAGAAGAATAACATCAAAACATTCTCAGAAACAGTTTATCAACTTATACGCAAGGGTTTAGAAGTTTAATGGATTACATTTCTGAAAATCATAGTAAACACTTGCTTATGTGCCATCTGATTTTTGTATGTAAGTATCGAAAAAAGTTGCTTATACATTTAGGCGATTACATTAAGCAAGAAACTCAAAATATAGCTAATCATTATGGTTGACAAATCATTGAGCAAGAAATCGACAAAGACCATATCCACATATTAATAAGGTATTCTCATAAATGGAGTGTCTTGCAGATTTTAAGGTTGCTGAAACAACAAACAACTTACCGAATATGGCAACAACATCAAGATTATTTATCGAAACGCTTTTGGAAAGAACACACCTTTTGGAGTGACGGATATTTCTCGTGTAGCATTGGAAACGTCAGCCAAGCAACTATCCAAAAGTATATCGAAGCGCAAGGTAGTTAGGCTTACATCCCCTAGTCTAAAGACATAGGGGTTTTACGCCTTTAAATTATAAACTCGATCTTACATAAGACCGAGTCCACAATTTGACTTCTTAGAATAAGCCAGGTATGTTCATGCCACCTGTCAACTTGGACATCTCACTATTTACCATCTCATCTGCTTCTCTAAGTGCTTGATTTACTGCTGCTAACACTAAATCTTCTAACATTTCTACATCGTCTGCATCCACTACTTCTGGATCAATTTTTATACCCAATACATCTTTTTTTCCATTTACTCTGACTTCAACAGCTCCACCACCTGCTGTAGCTGTTAATTCTCTTTCTTCAAGTTCCTCTTGCATCTGCGCCATTTTCTTCTGCATTTGCTGAACTTGTTTCATCATACCACCCATATTTCCACCCATTTTAGGTTTAAATCCTTTTGCCATATCAAATACCTCCTATTTTATCTCTTCTACTAAATCTTCTCCAAAAATCTCTTGGGCTTTTTCAACTAGATCTACCGTTTCTTCTTGAATTATTCCCAATTGATCTTCCATTACAAATTGTATCAAAAAATTCGCTTTCAAATGCAAATTTATCACATTATTAATATATTGTCTAGTTTTTTCGCGGTCAACAGCACTTCTGTGAAAACCAAAGTCTTCTTGAAATGCTACCTTTAGTGTATTTCCATTGATAACTGCCGGATAACCCTCTCTAAGATATGCAAATAAACTTACATTTTCTTTTCTTATCTTCTGCAATATATCTGACCATGATCTTTTCACCTCATCAAGTGTAACATCACTTCTTTCACCTTGATAAACACTTTGAGCTTGTTCGCTTTGAACATTCTTACTTTCAGTTTTCGTTCTAGATTCTGCTCTATTAGTAGCTCTTGTATCTCTCCTAGTTGTAGTTTGGACTGTAGGCTGAGCTGATACATTTTGCTGAACAAAAGCTCCAGCTTTGAGCTTTTCTTCTAATTCATTTATGCGCTCTTCTAAATCACTTCTACTGTCTTTAAGCAAAAATTCAACCATTTGTATCAATCCTGTCTCAAGTATGACTCGTGGTTGTTCTGCAAATTTAGCATCTTGCTCTATTTTAGCTATAGCCTCTATAGATTTCGTAAGCGCTAACATATTCATTCTATCACCCTGTGATTTGTACCTAGCCTGTGCTTCCTCTGTACTCTCTAGCAAACCATGTAAATCTGTTTCCAATTGAATCATTATTAGATTTCTAAAATGCATCATTAAATCGCGTATGAATTGGTGTATATCCTTTCCGTTTTGAACTACATAGTTAACTTGATTTAAAACACTTACTAAATCCTTATTTATCATTGCATCTACTAGATCAAATATGAGGTCTTGATTTACAAGCCCCAAAATCTCTGTCATATACTCATACGTGATTTCTTCTCCAGTTTGAGCAAATGCAACACATTGATCTAGTATACTGAGGGCATCTCGCATAGCTCCATCAGCATTATTAGCTATTAATCTAAGTGCTCTCTTCTCTATATTTATACCCATCTGATCAGTTATACTCTGCATATTACCAACCATATCTTCAGTTCTAATTCTCTTAAAATCATATCTCTGACATCTAGAAAGTATTGTAGCTGGTATTTTTTCAGGTTCAGTCGTTGCTAGTATAAACACCAAGTGACTAGGTGGCTCTTCTAATGTTTTCAAAAACGCATTAAATGCACCCTTAGAGAGCATATGAACCTCATCTATAATGTATACTTTCTTCTTTCCCTTTGACGGTAAATACTTTACCCTCTCTCTTAAATCCCTTATATCTTCAACACTATTGTTTGACGCTGCATCCATTTCAACAACATCCATTATAGATTGATCCAATATTCCCTTACAAACATCACATTCATTGCAAGGATTCCCATCTATTGGATTTTCGCAATTAACTGCACGCGCAAATATCTTTGCAGTAGAGGTTTTTCCTGTACCTCTAGTTCCACAAAAAAGATATGCATGAGCGATATTGTCTTTTGCTATTTGATTTTTTAGAATCTTAATGATGTGCTTTTGTCCAACAACTTCTTCAAAGTTTTTTGGTCTGTATTTTCTATAAATCGCTTGATATGACATTTTCCCACCTATATTTCTTCCATAATTTCTTTAATCTTTCCTCTTTCATTTTCCACTATATCCAAGAATATATCAACCACATTTTTGTCAAATTGTGTACTTTTATGCTTTCCAATTTCCAAAACAGCTTCTTCGACACTCATTGCTTTCCTATATGATCTAGATGAAGTCATCGCATCAAATGCATCGGCTACTCCTATTATAGAGGCTTCTATTGGCAATTTATCTATTTCGTGACTAGGATAACCCATCAAGTCAAATCGCTTATGATGATACAAAACTCCGTTTAGTACAGTTTGTGAGAAATCGACAAATTTCAAAATTCTATGTCCCATTTCTGGGTGTTTTTTTATCTCCTCATACTCATAATCCGTAAGAGTTCCTGTCTTATTTAATATTATATCACTAATTCCAATCTTACCGATATCATGGAGTATCGCCGCAGCTTTTATCTCCTCTACTTCAGATTCTGATAAATTCATTTTTTGAGCAATTTTTTCTGAAAAAGCAGCAACCCTCATAGAGTGTCCTTCAGTATATTTATCTTTTGCCTCTTCTGCTGCAACTAAAGCCTTTATAGTATTTAGATACTGATCTTTTTGAATTCTATACAATCTTATGTTGTCTATCATAGTTGATAATTGCTCTGATAATGCTACTATCACGTTTCCAGCAATATCTTCTAAATCTTGTTTTCCCGTTATAGTGATCATTCCATTTATCTTTTTTCTATCCTTAAGTGGAATACATACTATTTCTTTTATATCATTTTTTTCAAATATTCCCTGATTATGATCGCTAAATAAATTAAAGTATTCTGGCTTTTCACTGTATTTTATAGTGACAACGTCTCCCTCTTCAACGACTCTCATAAATACTGGGTGCTTTGGCTTTAGTTTATCTTTTAAATCCCAGCCCTCAATTTCAGAGTTAAACGCCTTTAATTGTAGCTCATTTTCATTAAAAATTCTGATGCTACAGCTCTTTATTTCAAGCATATTCATCAAATCACTAGCTAATTTTTCATACAATACACTCTCATCTAATGTAGAATTTATTCTTCCTGCAACTCTGTTTATTACCATTAAATCTCTATTTCTCTTGTGTAAATAGTGCTCTGCTTCTCGCCTCTCTGTAACATCTTTTAATACTATCTGCGCTCCGCCATATTCTCCCTTTTGAATAATCCTCTTGATATTTGCCTCAAAATATATTTTTTTAGACAAATCATTTTCTATAAATAATTCTAGGTTCTCTAAGTCTCGCATTTTCGACAATTCTATCATTTCATCAAGTTTAATCTCGCCGCAAAATCTAGCTTCTTCAAAAAATTCAAGTACATTTTTTCCTATAGTATCACTTATTCTCTTGCTAAATAAGTTCAAAAATGCCCTATTTACAAAATTAATATTTCCATCTTTATCAACTATAAATACTATATCGTACATATTGTCCATCAAAGTCTTATATTTTTCTTCTGAATTTTCAAGCAAACTAGTTGTTGCCATCAATTGCTCTAACGACGCTTCTAACTCTATATTAAAGTCTTGCAATTGGTCGTTCATATCTTTAAGCTCTTGATTTTTACTTTCTAGACTATTTTGAGATTCGTTTATCTCATCCATCATATTGTGAAATATTTTCGCCAAACTCTCAAACTCATCTCCAGTGTCAATTATTACCTTCTCATCATAATTACCACTACTAACCTGCTTTGTCATGTACTCTAGCTTTTCAAGTGGTCTTATAATCATTTTTGACAGCCTAGTAGCAACTATGGCTATTAATCCTATGACTAGAACAATAAGTAGTCCATATGACAGCGTAAGCGGAAGTAATTCTTCTATTAAATTTTTGTATTTTACAATAGATACTATTTTCCATCCATTGAATCCCAATTCGGATATCGCAACTATTGACTTTTCATCTATATCCATTATTTTATAACCAGATGAATCATCTTCAAACTCATCTTTCAACAACTTATATAATTCAGATAATTCTCTTCGATTTTGTCCATCGCCAATAGGATACCAATACTCATTGAATAAATAAGTAGTCGCATCTTCTGATATTTTTATTTGTTCCAAATTTCTAAGTGTTTTCTCAAATTCTAAATCTGCACCTAAAACACCCACGGCAATGCCTTTATCATCTTTTATAGGAGTCGCTATAGTTATGACCTGCTCCTTCGTAAATATGTCTGCATATGGATCTGTCCATACTATTTCCCCATGATCTATTGCTTTCATATACCAATATCTACGCCTAGTGTCCACCTCTGGAACCTTAAATTCTGAATTAAACTGATCCCCATTTTTCATCGTCATATAAATAGAAATGAAATTCGCCGCTAAATCCTTCTGATCCTTGAGATATTTATCAACTATTTCATAATTCGATATATCGTGAACCCAATTTTTGAGCAAACTATAGTCCCTAGAAATCGAATCTATTATTACGGCTTTATTTTCATAATCAGATGAAATTCTATTTATCTGATTGACATAATCTTGATATTTTACATCTATGCCTTCTTTTAATATATTTTTCTGTATCAATGAATAAGTTAGTACTATAAATATAAAAATTGGAATCAATCCTGTAATAAACATCGATACCAATAATTTACGGCTAAACTTCTTCTTATTATTCATAAAGTTTCCCCCATACAGTATGACTCCCCAGCCAACTCAAATTAGTATACTTATTTTATCAGAAATTGAGACAAAAGAAAAGGAAGCATAAGAATGTATATTCTAATGCTTCCTTTAAAATATGTACGCCGCACACCCACACTTGACAAGGACCTCCTACCGTTACTCAAACAGTTAACTCAGATCGGGCATCCCCACGGCACATAGAAGTGGTCACTTACTGCTGCTTCCTTCCAGACCTGACAGGGTTCATGAGTTCCTATTGCGTAGGACCCAATCATCAACATCACTTATTTGAGGCAGACATAAAACAATCCAAGCCTCCTGTGGGACTTCAATCCTGCTATAGCGGATTGCAGGTTACAGGGCACCGCTACCTCCCCATCTAGTACGACAAAATTCACTGGCGGAAAGAGAGGGATTTGAACCCTCGAGACGCTTTCACGCCTACCCGCTTTCCAGGCGAGCGCCTTCGACCACTCGGCCATCTTTCCATGCACTAAAATGTGCAATGCGCAATTCTAATTATAATTGCTAAGCCCTTCAATGTCAAGAACTCTTCTAAATATTGATTTTCAATCTTCGATGTTCTATAATTTACCTATGAAGTTTATTTTTATCACAATCTAACAATACGGGGGCTTAGAAATGACAAATTTCAAAAGAATAACTATAAAAGAAGAGCTAGTTCTAATAACAGGGCATTTTTATAGAGCTATTTTATTAGACTATTTTGTACAGAGATACTCTGAAAATGATTGGATCTCAAAAAAATCAGAAGTATTAGCTAGTGATTGTCTACTAGATTTGTCAAAACAAACAATAAGAAAGCATTTGAAGGTACTAATTGATGATGGATTTTTGATGGAACGAAATAACCCAAGTTCAGTATGGGATAAAACCATGCAATACAAAATTAATGCGAAAAAAATCGAATTGGCTTTGAATAAACTAACTAATGCACATGCTGAAGATGTAAAACCACTATTCGATTCTGGAATTTCGAATGCAAATAATGAAACTCCAAAATCCAAATTATTTGATTTTAGCGACGATATACCATCAATTGAACTTACTGTTCCAAACGAATCACCTAAATATTCGAATTCTAATTCCGGAATTTCGAAGGCATCATCATCTTCTTCGCTATTCGCTATATCATCTGAGGATAATGATTTTTCTATTAATTCAGATAAATACGAGCAGCAGAAAAATGCCTTCAAAAAAGCAATGGAAAACCAAAAAAACAAATAAAAACTCGTTCAACATAGAACGAGTTTTTTCTCATTTAAAATTGTATCTTAATCTCTTTTACTCCAAATAATTTCACGTGTACCATTTCGGTTTTACTATTCATCTCCGCATAATCTACAAATAACCTAACAATTTCTCGCTGCTCAGCCACCTCAGAGTCTCTCGCTGCCTCTATAACATCTTTAAATCTTATTTTTCTTTCAAGTAGATTCTTAAGTAGTACCCTCATGCCCTTTGTAAAAGCAAGTGAATTTAGCTCATACGCCTCTATTATCTCTCGCCTGTAATCTAACTTTCTCTCATCGCTCATATACGCTCTATTTATAACCTGCCACAGTGCATCTTCTATTCTATCCTGTTTTAGATACCAGTCATTCTCACATCCATCTAATCCTTTAGTTCTGTAATTTCCACAAACATAATTAGACCATGTCTTACTTGAATTTTTATATCCAATTACATTACCGCCACAATGTTTACACCTAAATATTGGCTCTAATCTAACATTGATTCCAGTCAATACATAGCTCGAATTTTTCGTCCGACCAAATATCGAAATAGCTGAATTATAAGCTTTTCGCTGCAATATCTTGTCGTATTCTTTCTTTGATATTATAGAAAGTCTATTTTCAAAATTAAAGTAGGTTTCAAGTCTCTCTTTTTTCAATATATTGACAACAGAAGATGTAGTCCAAGCTTTTCCCCTTCTAGTCTCTATATTTTTTTCATTCAACCAATCTTTTATATCTTGATAGGAATATCCCTTGTCCGTGTACAATCCTATCAAAATTTTTCTTATAATTTTTTTCTCTTCTTCAACAACTTTCCATTTATACTTTCTAGTATCTAACTTTTCTGCAATATAGCCATATGGTGCATGATGAGTTGGAAAAATCATCTCATTCTCTTCAATTTTAGTACTTGTTTCACTCATTTTTTTGTCCCCTACTTCCAATACTATAGATGGGATTTTATCTTTTACAGGCTCATTTAAATATATGAGCTCTATCCCATAAGACTTCATATTTTGCTCAAACGCTTCTAGTGTTTTAATATCCTCCGAAATATTCCTCGATTTTAACGTAATTATAAAATTTGGAGGAAAATTCAAAGCATCTCGAACCATTTTATTAAATTTGCGCTTACTTGACAAGTCTTTTCCATCGAAATATCGATTAACCAATTTGATGTCGTGCGCTCTTGCATACTCTTCTATTTGTCCAATTTGCTTTGAAATACTATCTCCAAAGGCATAAACAAAACCAGTCTGCATGACACCACCTCATTATCAATTTTGATCATCACTGACCAATAACTTTATAAACTGCTCTGTCAAATTAGGGTCAAAATCAAATCCTGCTTTACTCTTTATTATCTCTATAATCCTGTCTTTATTATCCTCATAGTCCTTACCATAGTCAATCAGATTATCAACAAAATGATTTACTATAGAGAAAATACGTACTATTTTAGGAACTTCTTCTCCCTTCAATTTGAGAGGATAACCAGTTCCATCCCATTTTTCGTGATGCTTCAATATGAAATCCGCAATATGTGCATATTCCAAACTAGAAGCTGCTATTCTAAATCCAATCTCCGAATGGAGTGGTGCAGATTTGGAATCAATCCCCTCTCTATTTTCGTCTGACAAAAAAGCTACGTCGCCTAAATTATGGGCTTCTGACAATAATATATAGTCTATTTTATCTTGCTCTTCGAGATCTAATTCATTCATAAATTTGATTCCCCACTCTACTAGGTATGCTATTTTTTTCTCTAGACTCGGATTCTCTCTTTTCAGTTTTTGGAGTAAATCATTTATTATTTCACGCTTTATTCTCTTACTTTCAGAAATTTTTAAGCTATACATTCTATCTTCAGCTAGTTTCAAAACTTCATTTATATCCTGTGATATACTTTCTTTTGTCGCAGCTCCAAGTGCTATAGAAAGCTTGATTGGAAGCTCGTGTTCACGCTCACACATCTCTTTAATTCTATTTGTAATTTTATGTGTTTCTGCATAACTAACCCCTGGAAGCAGTATTACAAACTCATCTCCACCAATTCTAGATAGTATATCTTCTTGTCTACAACACTCTTTCATTATTTCAGCAACTCTAATCAAAAATTCGTCACCTGCATGATGACCAAATGCGTCATTTATTAGCTTAAGCCCATTCGCATCCCCCATCACAATACTTATAGGATACTGTCTAGGAGTATCTAATCTATCAAGCGCATCTAAAAAATATCTTCTATTGTACAATCCTGTCAATTTATCGTGAAAACTCAAATACAATATCTCTTCCTCAGCTGCTTTTCTAAGTAGTAGTATAGCTAATTGCGAACTATAAGCTTCTAGTATTTCAG
>JAOAQY010000100.1 GCA_025210965.1 Tissierellales bacterium | reverse complement strand
TATAAATAGATTGTTTTCTTTTAGATGATTCATAAGCCAAGTGCTATCAACGAAATTTTTCATTTGAAACCCTCCAGTGAATAGAATATGTTTTAAATTTTCGATACGTAACTTTATTATAGCACTAATGGAGATTAGTGTGATGGGTATTAAAACTATTTAAATGATTTTAGATGTTTTCTAATTTTTTTCATAGCCCAATCATAATGACTAGATGTTGCAGAAATACAATAGCTACCTAGTGTAGTAGTACCTGTCCAGTCATAGTATTTTTTAGTGAATAGTTCTTCGGTTGAAAACGATTCAATTAATTTAATTACATCAAAATGACTTTTTTCTAGAAGAATTTTTGATTTATTATAAGATGTATTTTGATGTTTTTCCCAGAAAGCAATATTCATTTGTCCATAAGTTTTCCAATTGTAGGGAGCAGGTAAAAATGAATGTGCTTCACCATCTTGATTTGAACCTACCCAATTAAGAAGTAATTGATGCCATTCGTACAGATGAATTAGTACGTCTCTAATGTTTTTATCTCTTTTCCAATGAGCTTCTTTTCCAGCTTTTTCAAGATTGAAAGTAAATGGTTTTAGTTGTTCTTCTTCAGACATAGATTTTATTAAAAATAGAAGTTTGTCGTATTTTTCCTGTGAAGTATTGATTAAATCTGATTTATTTGTTGGCCTAGGCATTTTAAAAACCTCCTTTTAAAGTTATATTATAATTATAAATATATAATATAGACAGGGGTATGTCATATTATATATTTCTTGCAATAATAGTTGGAATCTAATAATATTTTAATGAAAGCTAAAATATTATTGTGTACAGGAGGGAACGTTGGAAAGATTAAAAGAAGCAATAAAACTTAGAGAAAATGGAAAGTTAAAAGAAGCAAATGCTAGGCTTTTGAAACTAGTAGATGAATACCCGGAAGATGCACAGATAAACTATCAATGTGCTTGGAGTTTTGATGTATTAGGCCTTGAAAAAGAGGCAGTTCCTTTTTACGAAAAAGCTATAGAAATAGGTCTTGATGATACTGACCTTAAAGAAGCGTACTTGGGATTAGGAAGTACTTATAGGACAATTGGAGAGTATGAAAAATCGAAAGAACTTTTAATTGAAGGAATAGAAAAATTTAATACAAATTCATTGAAGGTGTTTTTGGCTATGACACTTTATAATCTTGGCGAGCATTCGAAGTCGATGGAATTGCTCTTAAAAATAATATCTGAAACATCAATTGATGAGGATGTCGTTACTTTTAAAAAGGCGATTGAGTTTTACGCTGATAAATTGGACCAGCTTTGGTAGCCTGGAACTAGAACTATTATACACATGACAATTCTTCACAAGCAATTGAGAGTATATCTTGATTGCTTTTATTTTGCCTTGATAGTCAACTTGACGAAAGATAGGTTGACAAAAAGTGTAATATATTGTATCTTATAGATGAAATTGTGATTTAATTGAATTTTTAGAGGATGAAATGAATATGATAGATTTTGAATCAAAAATAAGAGAGATTAAAAGAAAGGATTTGTTGAGATTTACAAAAAATTTCAGCAATATGGATTCACCTAGAGCTGAGCTGGATGGAAAAGAAATATTGATATTTGGTTCTAATGATTATCTTGGTTTAGCTAATGACGAAAGACTGAAAGTAGCAGCGATTAATGAAGTTTATAATGATACGATTGGTTCAACAGGTTCTAGACTTACTAGTGGATCAAGGACTGTATTTTCAGAACTTGAGAGAGTTATATCAGAGGTAAAAGGAACCGAAGCGTCATTGATTTTTAATAGTGGATATATGGCAAATCTTGGAGTAATATCAGCTATTTGCGATAGAGAGTTTGAGGTCTTTTCAGATAAGTACAATCATGCGAGTATAGTAGATGGAATAATTCTTAGTAGGGCAAAGATTATTAGATACAAACATTGTTGTATGGATAGTTTGGAAAAACGTTTGAAGATATCTAATTCTAAAAAGAAGTTGATTGTTACAGACGGTGTTTTTAGTATGGATGGAGATATAGCACCACTTCGAGATATTAGGTTTTTGTCCAAAAAATACAATGCTATGGTTATGGTTGATGATGCTCATGGATTTGGAGTTTTAGGTAAATGCGGAAGTGGAACATGTTCATATTTAGGTATAAATGATGGAATAGATATACAAATTGGAACACTTAGCAAAGCTGTTGGATGTGTTGGTGGATATGCTTCTGGTAGTAGACAAATGATAGAGTATTTGAAAAATATATCTAGAAGTTTTGTATTCTCCACATCACTTCCACCAAGTATGATAAGAGCATCTATAGAATCTATAAATATAATTAAAACAGAGAGTGAAAGACAACAGAAATTGATGATGCTAGCCGATTATATGAGAGAAAAACTTATAAATTTAGGTATGGATTTTGGACAATCAACAATTACACCTATAATACCGATTATGATTGGAGATGAGAATAAAGCTGTGAGTATTTCAAAGAGGCTTATGGATGAATATAAAATATATATGCCGGCGATAAGGGTTCCTACAGTGCCTAAAGGGAAAGCTAGATTGAGGGCATCTTTAACCGCTAATCATAATATCGAAGATATAGATTATGTAATAAATAGTATAGCAGATATATGGGGGAGTGAAATTGTATAGAGAGATAATGCTAATTGTGATAAATGGTTGGGGATTTGGCGAGTCAATATGGGAAAATTTTTTTGAAGAGCTTTATAGAATGATTGGAACTAAAATAGAAAAAGAGATAGTGATTTGGAATGATATGAATGGACTAGACGATATAGAGCAAGAAATTCAAAGTATAATTAGAGTAAACAGGCATAGGAGAATAGTTCTCATAGGATGGTCATTGGGTTCTATAGTAGCACTGAAATATTTAAGTGAGGTAGAGGGAGCTGTTTTAATTAGTCCCGGAGTGCGATTTTCGAGAAAAGAGAATGAATGTATAGGCTGGGATGAAAAGTCTATTGAAAGAATGAAAGAAAATCTCATAGCAGATAAAATGAATGTACTATATGCTTTTGTAAATAAATTATTGGCTAGAGATGAGAAACTTTTTTATGAAAAATTAGTTCAAGTATTGGAATGCGATTGTAATAAATTTAGTATTCAGGATTTAATATATGGACTTGATTGTTTGAAAAACATAGATTTCGAAGAATATGTTTATAAATTGGATTCTAATGTATTGCTAATCCATGGTGAAAAAGACAGGATAGTGCCTCTAAGAAGATGTTTAGATATGAGTGATACTAATGATGAAATAAAAAAAATAATTGTAAAAAGAGCCGGTCATATACCGTTTTATACAAATCGAGAAGTAGTTACTAATTTAGTAATTAGTCATATAAGGAGTTTGTTTGATGATAGATAAGAAAAAACTAAGTAGAAGGTTTAGTAAAAATGCTCATCAATATGATAAATATGCTGTTGTTCAAAAACATATGAGTTCTCATATTATGGATATGATTAAGAAAGCTAAACCAGAGAAAATATTGGAAATAGGTTGCGGTACAGGATACCTTACGAAGTTAATTTTAGATATGTTCCCCAGTGCTCAAATTAGAAGCGTAGATATTGCTCCTGGAATGATAAAATATGCTAGGAAAAATATTCAAAGTGAACATGTGAATTTCGAATGTGTGGATATAGAAGAGATGGACTTAGGAATAGAAGAATATGATTTAGTTATTTCAAATGCCACATTTCAGTGGTTGAATAATTTAGAAAAAACGTCAGAAAAAATAATTAGAGCGCTTAGAAATGGTGGAATAATGTGTTTTTCGACTTTTGGAGAGAATACATTCAATGAGTTAAGACTTTCATATGATAAAGCATATAGGAATGCTGAACAAAATATTATGATTAATTCTAATAGAAATACTAGTTCAGATACTAGCCAAACTACCAAAAAAACTACTAGTCAAACTACAAAAAAAACTACTAGCCAAAAGTTTTTCTCACAAGAAGAGATTAGAGAATTGTATAGCGATAGATATGAAGGCAAATTATGTGTAGAAGAAAGTTATGAATACCATTATTTTGATTCGTGCTTAGAATTTTTTTATTCTGTAAAAAAAGTTGGGGCAAACAATTGTCAAAAAAATTCACAGGAATGTGATATAAATTTAATAAATGAAATGATTCAAATTTATGAGAATGAATTTAAATTTGAATCAGGAATAAGGGCGACTTATCACAAACTATATGTTATGTTTGTAAAAAATATTTTGCAGTAAAATAATATAAGAAATCTCTATTAAAACAATACCTGCATCTAATTTTAAAATAATTTGATGTGGGTATTATTAATGTAAGAGTGTAGCGAGGGGGATTAGTATGACGACAACACAGTTAGAAGCAAAATTAGAGCGACAACTTAATTTTCAATATATTGTTTCTCAAATTGGACGCGAATTTATAAGAACAGGAGATGTATCAAAAGGACTAGATAATGCGCTGGAGAATATAGGTAGATGTAGTAATGCTTCTCGTGCCTATGTTTTTCAATTTGATATAGATAATGGAACTATGGATAATACTTATGAATGGTGTAATGATGGAGTAGAATCTGAAATCAACAATTTGAAAAATTTACCTATAGATATGTTTCCGTGGTGGGTTAACAGCATCAGTGACGGAAGTGTACTCAATATTCATGATGTTTCTTTGCTAGGACCAGAAGCTAGTGCAGAGAAAGAGATATTAGAAATGCAAGGCATAAAATCAGTTTTAGTATTGCCGCTTATTATAGATGATGAATTAAAAGGATTTGCTGGTTTTGATAATGTTGAGACAACGGGTATATGGACTGAAGATGATGAACATATATTGAGTATAGCTGCTGAGATGTTTAGCAATGTATTTCAGCGTATAGAGAAGGAGACAGCTTTAGCGGATACGAATAGAGAGCTGGAACTTGCTTTGGAAAAAGTAAGGAAAACTCAAATCAAATTGATACAACAAGAACAAATGGCTGCCATAGGACAGTTGTCAGCAGGAGTCGCCCATGAGATAAATAATCCATTAGGTTACGTGATGAGTAATCATGATATTTTAGTAAATTATATAAATGAGATAATGGAAATGATTGAGAGTAACAAGAATTGTACTATGAAAGATAAGAAAAAAGCTGAGTTTGAATTTATAAAAACAGATATAAATGAAATTGTTGAGGATATAGAAGATGGCCTAAAAAGAGTTGAAAAGATTGTTAAAAGCCTTAGAACATTTTCTAGAATTGATAAAGAGAGTGACATGGATTATTATGATATTCGAGAGGGAATTTATAGTACTCTTACAATTTTGAATTCGAGACTTAAATTGCTAGACAAGGTTGAGGTTGACATTCCTAGCAGCATACCTAAGATTTGGATGGATGCGGGGAAAATCAATCAAGTCATCTTAAATGCTATAGTGAATGCTATTGATGCAATTTCCGAGATGGGAAAGGATCATGAGGGAATATTGAAAATAAGCATAAAAATATCTGACGAATTTATGAAAATGGAGATAGAGGATAATGGTATCGGAATGACAGAGGATGTTAGAAAAAATATTTTTACACCATTTTTTACAACGAAAGAAGTTGGAAAAGGAACAGGTCTTGGAATGAGTATTGCTTATGATATAGTTACTAAATTGCACAAGGGGACTATTAATATTGAATCAGAACAAGGTTCTGGTAGCAGTTTTATAATGACACTTCCAATCAGAAAATCAGAAGATGAGGGCTAATTGCCCTCTATTTTTTTAGCAAATTTTACAAAATTAGTTGACAAAAAAATAGCCAGCCGATATAATACAAATTAACATTTGCGCATAATTATTAATGAAAAAGAATAAAAATACAAAAAGCGCATAAAAATTATTTTTGTAAAATATAGGAGGAATTTGAAATGAAAGAAAAAGTTGTATTGGCATACTCGGGAGGACTCGATACTTCAATCATAATTTCATGGTTAAAAGAAAATTATGATTGTGATGTAATAGCAGCGTGTATAAATGTGGGTCAAGATGATGATATGAAGGCAGTAGAAGAAAAAGCTATAGCATCTGGAGCAGTAAAAGTGTACATAGAGAATCTTACTGCAGAATTTGTTAAAGATTATGTATTTAAAGGTATAAAAGCAGGGGCTAAGTATGAAGGAAAATATTTATTGGGAACAGCATTTGCGCGACCGCTTATGGCAAAAAAGCTTGTTGAAATAGCTCACAAAGAGGGGGCAAAGTTTATATGTCATGGTTGTACGGGAAAAGGCAATGACCAAGTTAGATTTGAAATAGGTATTTCATCCATTGATCCAAATATTCAAATAATAGCACCCTGGCGAATATGGGATATAAAATCACGTGAGGATGCTATAGATTATGCTAATGATCGAGGGATTGAAGTACCAGTAACAAAAGAAAATATATACTCGCGTGATCAAAACTTGCTTCATATAAGCCATGAAGGTGGAGACATAGAAGGACTAGAAAATGAACATAAAAATGATATTTATTTTATGACTACGGCGATAGAACAGGCTAAAGATAAAGCAACATATGTAGATATATATTTTGAAAAAGGAGTCGCGAAAAAGGTAGATGATATCGAGATGAGTCCGGAAGATATTCTTGTAAAATTGAATTTAATAGGTGGAGACAATGGAATTGGTGTAATAGATATAGTAGAAAATCGATTGGTGGGGATGAAATCACGTGGAATTTATGAGACGCCAGGAGGAACTATATTGTATGCTGCCCATGAAGAACTTGAGCAGATAACTTTAGATAAGGATACTATGCATTTTAAGCAAAGTATATCTCATAAGTATTCAGAATTAGTCTATAATGGTTTGTGGTTCACGACGTTAAAGGATGCCTTGGATGAATTTGTAGATAAAACACAAGAAAATGTAACTGGAACTATTACATTGAAGTTGTACAAAGGTAATATAATGGTGGCGAGCAGAAAGTCTAAATATGCACTATACGATGAAGCAATTTCATCATTTGGTGAGAGTGAGTTATATGACCATAAGGATTCAGAAGGTTTTATTAATTTATTTGGATTGCCCAGTAAGATAAGTGCTATGAAAAAAATACAATAAACTAATATGTAGGAGGACAAGAGTAAATGAAACTTTGGGGAGGTAGATTTTCTAAATCTACGGCAGCAATAGTAGATGAGTTTAATGCATCTATAGGGATAGACAAAATTTTATATAAGTCCGATATATTAGGTAGTATAGCACATGTCAAAATGCTTGCTAAATGCGGAATTATAAATAGTGATGAAAGTGACTTGATATCAAACACATTAGAAGAGATACTTAACGATATAGAAAATGATATGGTTAAATTTGAGATAGAATATGAAGATATACACATGAATATAGAGAAAATATTGATTGATAGGATAGGAGCTGTAGGTAAAAAATTACACACAGCTAGAAGTAGAAATGATCAAGTTGCAGTGGATATTCGCATATATTTAAAAATGGAAATCGAAAATATAAAAGTGTATTTAAAGAGACTAATGAATACTATAATTGATATTAGTAAAGAAAATATGGATACGATATTGCCTGGATATACACATCTACAAAGGGCGCAACCAATAAGACTCAGTTATCATTTTATGGCATATTTTCAGATGTTTAAGAGGGATTATGAGAGGTTAGAAGATTGTTATGCTAGAGTAGATTATTTACCTCTAGGAGCAGGTGCTTTGGCAGGAACATCTTATTTGACAGATAGAGAATTTTTAGCTAGTGAACTTGGTTTTTCAAACATCTGTGAGAATTCGCTTGATGCAGTAAGTGATCGAGATTTTGTAATAGAGTTTATTAGTTCGGTTTCTATAATGAGCATGCATCTTTCTAGATTTTGTGAGGAATTGATATTGTGGAGTTCTTCAGAATTTGACTTTGTAGAAATGGATGATGCATATAGCACGGGAAGTAGCATAATGCCACAAAAGAAAAATCCAGACGTTGCAGAGCTTATAAGAGGGAAAACTGGTAGTGTTTATGGCAATTTATTTAGTATTCTAACAGTGATGAAATCATTACCACTTGCATATAATAAGGATATGCAAGAGGACAAAAAACCATTATTCGATACAGTTGAAACAATAAAAGATTGTTTAAAAGTATTTGAAGATATGATTTGTACGTTGAAGTTTAAACAAG
>JAOAQY010000099.1 GCA_025210965.1 Tissierellales bacterium | reverse complement strand
TTTTCGTTACCTGATATTTCTTTTTTGCTTGTTTTTCTTTCTTTTCCCTGCTAGAATGTAAAAAATACTTGCAGAAAGGTGTGGTGGTTTTTAGATGAGTGATGTATTTGTAAATAGTGAAACTAGGCTTTACGGTTTGATAGGACATCTTGTTGAGAGTTCTAAGTCGCCTGCGATTCACAATAAATTATTTGAAAGTGAAAATATAAATGGGACTTATCTAGCATTTGATGTTGAGAGAAGGTCGTTAGAAGAGGCGGTAAAAGGACTAAGGGTGCTTGGAGCAAGGGGTTTTAACGTTACCATACCATTTAAAGAGAGCGTAATAGATTATTTGGATGATATAGATGCTAGTGCTAGCGATATAGGAGCGGTAAATACTGTATTGATAGAGAATGGAAGGCTCGTGGGATACAATACAGATGGCAGAGGATTTTGCGCGGTACTTGAAGATGAAGGTGTTGATTTAGCTGATTCAAAGATTCTTTTAATAGGAGCAGGTGGTGCAGCTAGAGGCATTGCATTTGCGCTTAGTGAGCATGATTTTAATTGTTTAGATATAATAAATAGAAATGAAAAACGTGGCTCGAATTTGGCAAAAGACTTAAATGATATTAGAGTAGAATACATTGGTAATGAAGTGAAAGATAAATCAAAATACGACCTTGTAATAAACACGACATCTATAGGTATGACTCCTAATGAAGAGGTGTCACCTATGATTGTAGATGGGTTTAAATCTACAGCTGTTTTTGCAGATATAGTATATAAACCGCATGAGACAAAGTTTTTAAAAGAGGCTAAGTGTTTAGGGCATAAAGTGGTTTATGGAATAGATATGCTTATATATCAAGCGCTACTCAGTGAAGAAATTTGGCAAAAAAATATATTTGACAAAAAGAGCTTAAAATACAGTATTAGAGATGTGATTTGAATCACTTTTTCAACATAAAGTGGAGCACTTCAACAAAATAAAGTTGACAAGTAAGGCGAGCTTATATACAATAAGCATTAATTATTAGAAAATTAGGAAAGGGGAAATGACAAATGTCTAGAGAATTGATGAATTTAAATAATAGAGAAAATAATAAAAAAATGAATAATATCAATCAAAAATTTTATAACTATTATTTTTATTTCTGGGGCTTTTACTTTTTTAGCGCTGGTTACTTTACGTTCATCAAAATTTATAGAGATTTGTTTCTTAAAGAGAGATCCTTTTGTATGGCGGTCGCCACTTAGTAATTTGTAGGCGAATAGTTAATAAAGACCATGGAGATTGTGATGGGAGTTCTTTCTAAGAACTTCCATTTTTTTGTACTTAAAAGAAAATTATTTGATAGAAGAGGAGAGAGTGATATGAAATTAGTAAGTAGAGAACACAGAGCAGAGGATACAATTATTGAGGTTAAGGGGCAAAAGATTGGTGGAGGAAATTCTATGATAATAGCAGGACCGTGCTCAATAGAAAGCAGTGATCAAATGATTGAAATTGCTAAGAAGGTGAAAGCAGCTGGAGCCAATGTTTTAAGAGGTGGAGCATTCAAACCTAGAACATCACCATATAGCTTCCAAGGCCTTGGAGAAGAGGGTTTAAAGATGCTTAGAAAAGCTGGGGATGAAGTTGGACTTCCTGTAGTTACAGAACTTATGGATGCTGAGGACTTAGAAGTAGTTGAGAAATATGCAGATATAATCCAAATTGGAGCTAGGAATATGCAGAACTTCTCGCTACTAAAGAAGGTTGGAAAATCAGATAAACCAATACTTTTAAAGAGGGGATTATCAGCTACTATAGAAGAATTTCTTATGTCAGCAGAATACATCATGGCATCTGGAAATCCAAATGTAATTCTTTGCGAGAGAGGTATAAGAACTTTTGAAAAATACACTAGAAATACTATTGATTTAACTGTAGTGACAGCAATTAAAGAGCTTTCACACTTGCCTATAATGGTTGATCCAAGTCATGCAACTGGACGCTGGCACATGGTAGCACCTCTTTCAAAAGCGGCTGTAGTAATTGGGTGTGATGGTCTTATGGTTGAAGTTCACAATAATCCAAAAGAAGCGCTTTGCGATGGAGATCAATCACTTAAGCCGGAGAAATTTGAACAATTGATGACAGCTATCGATAAGATTAGAGCTGCGATGTAGAGAGGAAGTGAACTTATGGGAGAGGGAGACTTTAGAAGCTTAAATAAAATACTAATAATAGGACTTGGACTCATGGGAGGCTCTTTTGCGAAAGCGCTAAAAGATAGAGGCTTTGATGGGAAAATATATGGCATGGATTTGAATGAGAGAGCGCTAGATTTAGCAATGGAACTTGAAATCATTGATGGGCATTTAGCGCCTCATTCAAATAACGTGAGAGATATTGATCTTGTAGTATTAGCGACACCCATTCGCAAATACAAAGATGTAATAGAAGCGATGAGTCAAAATTTAAATTCAAATGTAATGGTTAGTGATCTTGGAAGTGTGAAAAATATTTATGAAGATTTAAAAGGCGTGTTGCCAGAAGGAGTTCGATTTATAGGAGGGCATCCTATGGCTGGCTCTGAGAAATCCGGTGTAGAAAATGCTGATGGAAATTTATTTGATGGAAGATGTTTTTTTATAACACCTTACGAAGATGAGAGGGGTATAAAATCATTGGAAAAACTAATAGAATTAACTGGTGCAAAAGTTCAAAGAGTATGCCCTAAGACTCATGACAAAATGACAGCACTTACAAGTCACTTACCACATTTGAGTGCAGCTATATTAGTTGATTTGCTTGAAGATTTTAATCCAAATGCTAGTTCTAAATTTGTAGGCAAAGGTTTTAAAGATTCGACTCGCATAGCATCGGGAGCACCAGAGGTTTGGAAGGATATTTTTGTAAGTAATAAAGAAATGGTTCAAACTATAGAGTGCTTTCAAAAGAGACTGGAGGATTTTAAGAGAGCTATAGAGTTAGAAGATGAGGCTTTTTTAATTGAAAAATTGAGCAGAATAAAAATATCCAGAGATCAGATGATAGAAAAGTAGTTTGAATCATGGTAGTATGAGAAATAAAGGGCACAAGAGGAGTGAAACTAGAATGAAAGAATTGAATGTAAGAGGACTCAAGCGAAGTTACGATATATTGATTGAGAGAAATTCAATACATCAGCTTGGAGAAAAAACGGCGGAAGTTATAAAAGCAAATAAGATTTTGTTATTAAGTGATAGAAATGTTTATGATATTTATGGAGATATAGCTATGCAATCACTTGAAGGCTATGGTTATCAGGTGATTGAGTACATAATAGAGCCAGGGGAATCAAGTAAATCTATGGAGAATTTTAGTAAAATACTTGAGTTTATGGCTAAATATAATTTTACGAGAAGTGATGCTTTAGTAGCACTAGGTGGCGGTGTAGTTGGAGATCTTGGAGGATTTGTAGCATCTAGTTATATGCGAGGTATAGAATGGATTCAATGTCCTACGTCACTTTTAGCACAAGTGGACAGCAGTGTTGGAGGAAAGGTGGCTGTAAATTTAAGTGCAGGTAAGAATTTGGTTGGCGCATTTTACAACCCAACTAGAGTTGTAATTGATTCTAATACTTTAGATACTTTATCTGATGAGAGGCTATTAGATGGTTTAGCAGAAGTCATTAAGTATGGATGTATATGGGATGAAGAATTTTTTGAGTTTTTAGAGGGAGGCTCTGGAATAGAATTTGTTAGAGCTGAGTCTGATTATATAGTGGAGAGATGTTGCAATATAAAAAAAGAAGTAGTGGAGACGGACGAATTTGACAGAGGTCAGAGAATGATTTTAAATTTTGGTCACACGTTAGGTCATGGTATAGAAGCGTTTTACAATTATGAGAGTATAACACATGGATATGCAGTTGCTATAGGAATGGCTCTTATAACTGATTATACAGAGAACTATTTAGGATTTACTAAAAGCGGAAGTTTTGAGAGAATCACAAATATACTTAAAAAATACAAATTACCATATAGCGAGGATTTGGAAATAATCAGAGCTAGTTTAGATAGAGTGAAAAGAGATAAAAAAGTTATAAATGGAAAGCTGAATTTGATTTTGTTAGAGAAGATAGGAAAGGCTATTTACAAATCTTGTGATATTGAAAGGGAGTTTTGGCAATGACCACAGTGAGCATAAAACCTAATAATTTAAGAGGTAGTATAAAGATTCCCCCCTCAAAGAGTATGAGTCATAGAGCTATAATTTGTGCATCACTTGCAGAAGGGGAGAGCGTAGTCTCAAATTTGATATTTTCAAAGGATATAGAAGCGAGTATTGGAGCAATGCAAGCACTTGGAGCAGAATTTGAACGTGGAGAAGATTTTGTCATAGTAAATGGAATAAAGAGTAAAACAGAGGAAAAATGTACCATAGATTGCAATGAATCTGGTTCTACCATAAGATTTATGATACCTATAGCTGCAGCATTATCTGCTAAGGCTAGATTTGTGGGGAATGGAAGGCTTGTGGATAGACCTCTTGATTTATATGCGGAGATATTTAGGGCGAAAAATATGGATTATGCTTATTCAGGAAAGCTTCCATTTGAAGTTAACAGTCAGCTGAAAACTGGAAAATATGAAATTAGAGGTGATGTTAGTTCTCAGTTTATAAGCGGATTATTGTTTGCACTGCCTTTGTTAGATGGAGATTCGCAAATTGAGATAGTTGGAAATTTTGAATCTAAAGCATATGTTGATCTTACACTTAGTGCATTAGATGATTTTGGAGTAGCTATTGAAAAGAACGAAAAAAACAGATATATAATAGAAGGAAATCAAAAATACAATGGTAGAAATTATAGGGTAGAGGGCGATTATTCTCAAGGGGCGTTTTGGCTTGTCGCAGGATGCATAGGCAATGGGCTTGTGTGCAAAGACCTCAGTGTCAATTCACTTCAAGGAGATAAAGAAGTTTTAGATATACTTAAAAGGATGGGAGCGAAACTAAAGATTTCAGACGATGATATTGAAATTTTTTCAAGTGAAACGAAGGGAACTATAATAGATGCATCAGAGTGTCCAGATTTGATACCTGTACTTTGCGTATTAGCTGCATTAAGTGACGGTGAAACTAGAGTGATAAATGGTCAAAGACTTAGAATAAAAGAATCTGATAGGATAAAATCAACGGTAAGCGAACTGTCAAAACTAGGAGCAGATATAGTAGAAACAGAAGATGGAATGATAATACAGGGAAAGAAAACTTTATCAGGAGGAAAGGTGTCGAGTTGGAACGACCATAGAATAGCTATGGCGCTTGCCATAGCATCTATAAGATGTAATTCCGCAGTTGTAATAGAAGGAAACGAATCAGTTTCAAAATCTTATCCAGGATTTTTTGAAGATTTTGTGTCACTAGGAGGAGAAATAGCATATGGGTAGTGTTTATGGCAAGCATATAAAATATACATTGTTTGGAGAGTCTCATGGTAAAGCTATAGGTATAAGTATAGATGGACTTCCAAGCGGTGTAAAAATAGACGAAGATATGATAAATAGAGAAATGGATAGGAGAAGGCCGGGACAAAATGCTTGGTCTACGCCTAGAAAAGAGGCAGATGAATTTGAGATATTAAGCGGTGTATTTGAAGGAAGAACTACTGGAACGCCACTTTGTGCAGTAATTAGAAATACAGATAAAAGGTCTAAAGATTATGGCAAGATGAAGTCAACATTTAGACCATCACATGCTGATTACACAGGATATAAGAGATATGAAGGATTTAATGACTACAGAGGCGGTGGACATTTTTCTGGAAGACTCACAGCACCGATTGTATTTGCTGGGGCAGTTGCAAAGCAGATACTCAGTTTAAGCGGAGTTGAGATACTTGGTCATATTTCTCAGATTGGAAAAGTATTAGATGATAGTTTTTTGCAAGTTGAAAACAAGAGACCTACTGGTGAGCAGTTTCTATTGTTAGATGGAAGCAAGGCTGAAGTTATGAAAAGAGAGATAGAAGAAGCTAGATTAGAACAAGATTCTATAGGGGGAAAAGTTGAAATTGCTATACTAAATTTGAAGGCAGGGGTTGGAGATCCATTTTTTGATACGCTAGAGAGTCAGTTAGCAAGTGGTCTTTTTGCGGTTCCAGCAGTAAAGGGAGTTTCATTTGGCAGAGGGTTTGAATTAGCTAGTATGAGAGGCAGTGAAGCTAATGATGAAATGATAATTGAAGATGGAATAGTGAGAACTACTACGAACAATAATGGTGGAATAGTTGGTGGAATATCGAATGGAATGCCTATAGTACTTGAAGTAGCTATAAAACCGACACCATCTATTGGAAAGATACAAAATACAATTGATTCAGAGGGAAATGCTGTAAAACTTGAAATTGAGGGAAGGCATGATCCGTGTATAGTTCCAAGAGCTGTACCTGTTGTAGAAGCAGTATGCGCTATGACTATATTGGATGCTATGAGGTAGGTGATATTAATGAGGGCTTTAAATGAAAAAGAAATTCTAAAATTAGGTTTTCAAGGAGTTGAGGGTTCGTATAGTGAGGCTGCTCTAAGGGGATTTTTTGGAGGATACAATTATGAAAAAAATGCGTATTCTAGTTTTGGAGAGCTTATAGATAGTATAATAAATGGTGATATAGATTACGGAGTGCTTCCTGTTGAAAACAGCTCTACGGGAGCGGTTACTGAAATATATGATCTTTTAAATAAGAAAAAACTTCAAATCATTGGAGAGCATTATTTGAAGATAAATCATCAATTGATGGTGAAACAGGGAGAGTCAATAAATGATATAAAGCGCGTTTATTCTCACCCACAGGCGATAAGTCAGTGTAGAGAGTATCTGAGTAAAAATCCAAATTGGGAGATAATAGCTTATACGAATACCGCTAAAAGTGCACAGAAGGTAAGTCGTAGTAGTGAGATAGGTGTTGCGGCTATTGGAGGTATTAGAGCAGCAGAGCTGTATGATTTAGATGTTTTGGAAAGTGGAATAAATGATTGTAATTGCAATACTACTAGATTTATAATAGTGACTAGATGTGGAGAAGTTGTTAAAGCTGGGGATAAAATGAGTTTGATTTTGACGATTCCCCACAGGCCGGGTTGTTTATATGAGCTAATAGGTTGTTTTGCAAATGAAGGAATAAATATGCTAAAGATAGAGTCAAGACCAATTAAAGATCAGCCTTGGGAGTATTATTTTTATATAGATATTGAAGGAAATCAAAATGATGAAAATATGCAAAGAGCACTTAAGAGTGCTGAGGATTGCAGTCATTCGTTAAAAATTCTTGGAAATTATATTCGAGACAAAAAAGGTGGTAGATAGATTGAAAAATATAGTATTTATAGGAATGATGGGTTCGGGCAAGACAACTCTAGGAAGATGTATTTCACAGAAAATGTCAAAAGTTTTTATAGATTTAGATGAATATATAGAGAATGGAGAAGGCATGGAAATTCAAGAGATATTTGAAAAATATGGTGAAGAGCATTTTCGAAGGCTAGAGCTAGCATATGCTAAAGATTTGTCTAAGCGAAATGATGTAGTTATAGCAACTGGTGGCGGCGTGATAAAAAGCGATGAGGCGATAGGGGCGCTTAAGAGCGGTATTGTGATCTGGATAGATAGACCCGATAATATGATTTTCGATTCTATAGATACAGAAAAAAGGCCCTTGATAAAATCTAATCCAAAAGCCTTTTTCGATATTTCAGCAAAGAGACGACCTGTATATGAGAGTGTTTGCGATTATCATTTTTTGAACGATTTGGATGAAGATGAAGCATGTACTAAACTTTTGAGTGTAATAGAAAAAATGCAAAAAGATAATGATTAATCAAGGTGCTGACCGGCGCCTTTTTCTTTTGCTTTTTTATACAGAGTATCTGCTACTATTAAATCGAATAAACCCATACCAACTGATTTGAACAACGTTGTATCGTTAGATATTCCTCTGTGGTCTAGCGCTTCAGAAAATGATTTTATCTGAGAATCCTTTATCCAATGTTCTTTGAGAGGGATACTCAAATCTCCAGATTCTTGCTTTGCAAATAATGTATCGGTGTATATGGTATTTACAGATTCAAAAACTGCTTTGGGAAGTTCTCTCATATCGGGCGTATACGATCCTATAGCTATTAAATGTTTGTTTTTTAATAGATTTACATCATCGGGAAGTACAGGATCACTAGATGATGTAGCGGTTATTATAACTTCTGATTTTTGAGTGAGTTCGTTTATATTTTCTGCTATTTTTATATCAATATTTGGAAATTTTTTAATAAGTTTCTTAGAAAATTGAGCAGCTTTTTCTAAAGTTCTATTGTAAAGATATATGGTTTTAAAGTTTCTAACATGGCATGCATATAGTATTTGATAATAGCCTTGTAGACCGGTTCCAACAAGTCCTAATGTTTCTACGTTTTCAGGTACAGTATGACGAATACCAACACCTCCAACGGCACCTGTTCTATAGGCTGTTAGTGTCCCACCATCTATAAGCGCTAATGGGTTACCGGTTTCCTCGTCGTTTAAAAAAACAAAGCCATTTATGACTGGAAGATTTTTGTCTGCATTTTTAGGAACTATCGATAACATTTTTGTTCCAAAAACAGAACCAGCAAAACAAGGCATATACAATAGAGTTGTATCATCGTGATTTACATGAAGTCTATCAGGTTGATGAAATTCATGTTTTTGTTCTATATCGTATGCGAGTTCTACAGCTTGTAAAAAGTCGTCTAAATTTGCTATTTCATCGATAGTTTTAGCATTTAAATAAAGCATGAAAACACGTCCTTTCGTTTTATGAATATTTGTCGACTTAAGTATAGCATGACTAAAGAATATAAACAATAGTGCGAATAACTTAAACATGTAGGGGTAAATATTAATAAACTAAGCTCTGGGGGTGATGAAGGTGAAGAGTATGAAAGATTTCGAGAAAATTTTTCAAAATGGTGATATTTATAAATATTTATTTGACAATATACCTGTAGTAAAGCTATTAATAGATCCTGATGGCGGAAAAATTATAGATGCTAATAAAAAGGCTGTAGAATATTATGGATATAATATAGAAGAAATTAAAGCGCTTAAAATTTCTGATATAAATGTGTTGCCAGATGATGAAATAAAGATAGAAATGGAGCGGGCGGAAAAAGAACATAGGAACTATTTTATGTTTAAACACAAAGTGAAAAATGGAGAGATAAAAAAAGTAGAAGTATATAGTCACCCCGTAGAATGTTTGGATGGAAGTAAGCTACTATATTCTATGGTTTTTGATGTAGATGAAAAAAAAGCAATAATGCAGTCGGTTGTGAGAGCACTAAAGCGATATGAAACTATATTTGACCTTAGCAGTGATGGCATATATATATTGTTTAGAAAAAATAAACGAAGTTTGGAAATACTAGAGGTAAATGAAGCTGTTATAAAAAGATCTAAATATACTCGCGAGGAGCTTGTCGGTCGTGAAATAACAATGCTAAACCCTGAGGTTTACAAAGGAGTGCAGATGATGATATCTAGAAAACTTGATTTTGGTAATGATTTTAGATATCAAATAGATCATTTTGATAAAACAGGATATGCATACCCCGTAGAAATAAATGGAAGGTACTTTAATTTTAGTGAAGAGCCATTTGTAATAGCTATAGAGCGCGATTTGACAAAACAAACTAGATTAGCACATGAATTAGAGAGACATAGATACTTATATCAACAGCTCTTTTTTAATTCTCCTAATGCAATATTTGTATTAGACAGGAGCGCAAATATTTTAGATTATAATGAGGCATGCCATGAGATATTTGGATATGAAGAGGATGAGTTTTACGGTAAATCGCTTGTTGAGCTACTTAGCGTAAACGATGAGATTAAAGGTGAAATTAAAGTGAATTTAAATACTATTCTAGAAGGCAAAACGATAAGAAGCGTTGTTAAAAGACAGGGGAAAAATGGAAGAATACTTTATTTAGATGTTCTTAGTTATCCAATAAGATTAGAAGATGGGGAATCGGGATTTTTTTTGATATATAGTGATATTACAGATAATGTAGAGCGTAAAGAGAAGATAAGACTCATGTCTAGTATTTTTGAAAACAACACAGAAGGTGTAATGATAGCTGATGAGAAAAATAGAATTATATGGGTAAATGAAGCTTTTGAAAATATTACAGGATATTCATTTCAAGAATGTATTGGTAAGAGAACAAGTATTTTAAAATCAGGTAGACATGATGCAGAGTTTTATAAAAGTATGTGGCAAAGTATTGATTCAACAGGATCATGGAAGGGTGAAATATGGAATCGTAAAAAATCTGGAGAAATCTATCCACAGAATTTAAATATATTCATAGTGGAAAATAGATCATTAGGACAGATAAGGTATGTAGCACTTCTAAGTGATTTGACAACACAAAAGAAACAGGAAATCAGAATAAATGAATTGATTTACAATGATAGTCTTACTGGACTTAAAAATAGAAAGTATTTTATGGAAGAGTTAGAAAAACGATTTAAAATTGATAGAACTATGGGGATTTTGTTTTTTGATTGTGATAATTTTAAAATTATAAATGATACTATGGGTCATCAATTTGGGGACCAAGTTCTCATTTATTTTGCAAATCTTATTAAAGAGATATTTAAGTCGGATATAGTAGCGAGAATGGGTGGAGATGAATTTGTAGCGCTTGTAGACGATATGGATAGATCTAGTGTTGAATCAAAGCTAAATAGACTTAGATTAGAGTTAGATAGATTGATAACTCTAAGTGATAGAACTATAAGGCTTGAGGTTAGCATGGGTATTGCAATGTATCCTCAAGATGGAATAGATAGGGCTAGAATTTTAAAACATGCAGACATAGCTATGTATCAGGCGAAGAGAGAGCGAGGGACTCTGTGGAAATGGTATGGTGATATAAAAAAGGATAATTTTGATAAGGGAGAAGCGTTTAACGAAGCTCTTGCAAAAAGTTTGGTAAATAATGAATTCGAGATAGTATATCAATCTATAGTAGAGGAAACAGGAAATATAGTGGGATTTGAGGCGCTTTTGAGATGGAATTCAAGAGAATTTGGGCTTTTAGAGGCTAAAGAGTTTATACCATATTTGGAAGAAAGTGGACGAATAAATGATGTAGGTCGTTGGGCAGTAGAAAAACTTAGAGTTGATTGGTCAGATTTTAAGTCTAAATATGGTGATTCTTGCTATATTTCATTTAATATATCTGATGCAGAGTTAGAGACAGAATCATTCGTAATGTGGGCAGAAAATCAAATTAAGAATTTTGGTGGGAATATTTATTTTGAAATTAAAGAAAAAGATTATGTGATAAGTTATTCTCAGATTGACGCTTGCTTTGAAAATTTAGAAAAAGTTGGAATACACTTGATTATAGATGATTTTGGATTAGGCGAATTACCTATAAGAGAACTTGTAAAATCAAAAGTTAAGTATTTAAAAACAGATAGGAGGCTATTGGGAGATATTGAGATTTATGAAGATAATGAGACTATGATAGATATGATATTTACTATATCTAATATAATGGGAGTGGATGTCATAGCTAAAGGAATAGAGTCGCTTTCTCAAATTGAGTACTTGAGAGAGAAGGGATGTAAGTATTATCAAGGTTATTACTTTGATAAACCGAAGAAAAAAGAGAATTATTTCTAAAAAGTTACAATATGCTTACAAAAGCTCGCAGCGATTGACTAGGGCTCTCGGTTAAAGTACAATTAAAATGATAAATGAAAATTGTACATGGGGAGTGTAGACGATGAGTGTTTATATGAGTGCATTTTTAACGGCAGCGGTGTTGTCGTTTGTATTGACGCCTTTTGCTAAGAAAGTGGCGTACAAAATAGGGGCTATAGATGTGCCAAAGGATGATAGAAGGGTACACAAAAAACCAATACCAAGACTTGGTGGATTAGCTATTTATATAGCTACATTTGCTACAATTTTGATATTTGGGCTTATGAATGAACTTAGCTTAGATAAAAGTATGCTTGGAATATTTGCAGGTGGTACTATCATAGCTGTTATGGGAATGGTTGATGATTCAAGGGCGCTTTCAGCAAAGGTAAAGTTAGTATTTCAAATACTTGCGGCGCTTGCATTGGTTGCAGGTGGTATAAGGATAGAATTTTTCAGCAATCCATTTGTATCAGGTTACAATGTAACTAGTTTAGGTATTTTTTCAATTCCAGTTACTGTTATATGGGTTGTTGGTATTACGAATACACTGAATCTTATAGATGGATTAGATGGATTAGCAGCAGGAGTTGGAGGGATTGCATCACTTTCACTGTTTTTTGTTGCATCTAATTTTGTTGACATAGATCCTCTTTATTATGTTGTAATGTTTTTAGCAGTAGTATTGTCAGGTGCTGCGTTTGGATTTTTACCTCATAATTTTAACCCGGCAAAGATTTTCATGGGTGATACAGGGTCGTTATTTTTAGGATATATGTTTGCAGTATTATCCATAAGGGGAGTAATGAAGGGTGTTACAACTCTTTCATTTGTGCTACCTATTGTGATATTGGGACTGCCTATATTTGATACTGCATTTGCTATAGTGAGAAGAAGTTTGAATGGTCAGCCTATAATGCAAGCTGATAAGGGTCATGTTCACCATAGATTTTTAAGACTTGGCTATAGTCAGAAGCAAACAGTTTTGACTATGTATTCTATATGTGTAGCGCTTGGGATGATTGCATTTTTGTTATCTAATATGACACAGGTAAATTACCTTAAACATTTAGGTTATATAGCAGGGATAGTTTGTCTTTTAGCTTCTCAGATTATGTTATCGGCAGGCAAAAAGAAGAAGGCATTAAAGGTAGAAGATGATGACTAGGATAAGGAGAGACTTAAATGAATAGGACTAAGGTACTTACTGTATTTGGGACTAGACCAGAGGCAATTAAGATGGCGCCTGTAGTTTTAGAACTAAATAGAAGAGATGGAATAGAGCATAAATGCTGTATCACAGCACAACATAGAGAAATGGTAGATCAGATGCTAGCGGTATTTGATTTGAAGCCAGATTATGATTTGAATATTTTTGAAGCAGGTCAGACGCTTAGTCAAGTGACTACCAGAGCACTTGAAGGTCTTGAGGGAATAATAAAAGATTTTAAACCAGACTTGATATTAGTTCAAGGTGATACTACTACTGTATTTGTAGGTGCTCTTGCGGCTTTCTACAATGGAGTGAAAGTAGGACATGTTGAAGCAGGTCTTAGAAGTGGAGATTTATATTCGCCATACCCAGAAGAAGCTAATAGAAAGCTCACGGGTGTAGTTACAAATTATCATTTTGCACCTACTGAGACTAGCAAGAATAATCTTTTAAGCGAAGGATATGATGAAAGTACAATATTTGTTACTGGAAATACTGCGATAGATGCGCTTAATTTAGTTGCAAGAGACGAATATGTGTTTAAAAATGAGATATTGAATGAGATAGATTTTGAAAATAACAGAGTAATTTATATGACGGCTCATAGAAGAGAAAACCTAGGAGAACCTATGCACAATATATTTAGTGCTATGAGACGAATTGTAGAGGAGCACGACGACGTTGTACTTGTGTTCCCTATGCATTTGAATCCGAAGGTTAGAGAGGTTGCAAGAAAGTATTTGTCTGATAGCAACAGGATTTATTTGCTAGAGCCTATAGATTACAATGATAGTGCAAATATACAGAAAAAAGCATATATGGTAGCTACTGATTCTGGTGGTATACAAGAAGAGTCGCCGAATTTTGGAAAGCCAGTCTTGGTTCTTCGAAAAGAAACAGAGAGACCAGAAGGTATAGAAGCTGGAACGGCTAAACTTGCTGGAGTAGATGCTGATAGAGTATATGCTCTTGTAAAAGAACTTTTGACAGATGAAGAATCGTATGATGCTATGGCTAATGCTGTAAATCCATATGGAGATGGACATTCAGCCGAGATGATTGTAGATATAATAGAGAGTCAAATGGGAACTAGAGATTTATAAAAACAATAAACGCGAGTTAAAACGTAGAGACTGCAGAGATAGCCTAATAAATTAGAGTCTAATGAGTTTCTGCAATTAGGAATCCACTATGGCTTTAGCCTAGCAGTAACCTAGTAGTAAACTAGCAGTTAAAGACAAATAAGACCTATATATATAATTTCGTTCAAGTTGAGGATGAAATTTTGTATGTAGGTTTTTTTGAATGCGCTGGGACGAATCTTTTGTATCAGAATTCAAAAACAAAAGTTGGTCATAGAGTGCTAAATTAGATTCAATGTCTATTTTTGTTTTAAATTAAATTCTACAATGTGCAGAATTTTTAATACTAACGTTTAAAATATTTTCATGAAAAAAACTCTACATATTATAGGGGTGTTTTGTGATTAATCATGCAAAACTAATCAAAATTAAAAAAACAGAAAATTTTCAAAAAGTTCTTGCAAGATATCTGAATTCGACCGATAATAGATACAGGGACTTTGTTAAGATAATGTAATGAAAGAAGGCGACTTGTTATATTGAAATTTGTTTTAATCGGTTGAAATGAAACGAAATGTAATCGGTTACAAGAAAATTGAAAAATCTGACTCTTTATAAAAACATTGCATACAATATTCACTTTGTATTATTTTTGACAAAGCAAAAAAATAGGAGTAAAATATTTATTTATAGGGGCCTTTTTTGTGGAAGGCAACAAACCTTCAACGAATAAATATAAATGGAGGTTGTATTATGAATAAAAAGTTTAGAATGATGGCAAATTTGGCATTGCTTTCACAAGTTGGAATCTCGATGATTGTGCCAATATTTGGTGGGGTTTTACTAGGCCATTGGCTGGATGAAAAGGTTGGAACAAAGTTTATATTTCTGCTTATTGGAGTTGTAATGGGAATAAGCGTGGCTTTTTCTACTCTTTTTAAAATGACATCAAAGGGCATGAACAGTAGAGATAAGGATAAAGATAAGAGGAAGTGAGAGAATGCAAAGAGTAGGTGGATGTACTAAAGACATTTGTGAGGATATCACTAAGAGTTCTTTTTTTGTTACATGTGTGATTGCATTTTGTTTTGCAATTGCAATAAAAGACTGGAAACCGTGGGTGAGTGGGGTATTTTTTGGATCGATGTTTTCGATACTAAATTTCAGATTATTGGCACTTACTCTTGAAAAAGCTGTAAATAAAGGACCTAGAAAAGCTAGGAACTATGCTATGAGCAGATATACTATAAGGTATATGCTAACTGGTATTGTTCTTTTTATTGGCTTTAGGGCACCTTATATCAATGTCATAGCTGTTATAGTTGGGCTATTGGTAGTCAAATTGGTGATATTCGTAGATCAAATTTGGATAGCGCCAAAGAGAAAGGCTAAACTAAAAAATATGTCTTAAAATGGTTGTAAAATCTATTTATAGATTTTTACATAATAATCCAAGGCATTTATATTAGTGTTTTGGGTATCTATCAATGTAGCGAATTTTGTAGTAGACTATAGAATTTCGCAGTAAAGAAAAGTCTAATGAGAAGGGAGGGAGAGTATGCATTTTGAAGCTCAATACGTCTTACAGATTCCAGAAGGGATTCCAGTTTTAGGTGGTATATGGATTACAAATACGGTTGTTTCAACTTGGATTATAATGGCTGTATTAGTTCTGATATCTATCTTACTAACTAGAAACCTAAAGGAAGTGCCGACGGGAAAACAAAATGTAGCAGAAGCAATAGTTGGAGGAGTTAACGATTTAGTTAAGCAAACTATGGGAGAGGACAAAATGTATTTTGCGCCTTATATGGGAACGCTTTTGATGTACTTGGCATTTGCCAATTTAAGCGGTCTTTTGGGAATGCGTCCGCCTACTGCGGATTTAAATACGACATTTGCACTTTCAATACTAACATTTGCTATGACTCAGATTTATGGTTTGAAAGCTAAGAAAATGGGATATTTGAAAGGGTTCTGTGAACCATTTGCGTTTATGTTGCCTACAAATATCATAGGTGAATTGGCGAACCCAATATCATTATCATTCCGTCTATTTGGTAATATACTAGGTGGAGTTGTTATAATGGCACTTGTTTACAGTGCATTGGGAAACCTTGCATTTATTCCAGTTCCTGCCATATTGCATGCATACTTCGATGTATTTTCAGGACTGATTCAAACATTTATCTTTGTCATGTTGTCAATGGTGTTTATTGCTATGGCAATGGATGACTAGAGAAAGGAGGGAATAGATTTGCCAGATTTTCTCATGAATTTTTTAACATGGCTAACGAGCTTTGATCCAGTTGATGTAGTTAAGGCGGCATCGGCAATCGGTGTTGGATTTGCTATGATAGCAGGTATAGGACCTGGTATTGGACAGGGTTTTGCAGCTGGAAAGGCAGCAGAAGCGGTTGGAATTAATCCAAAGAGCGCTAAACCAGCTACGTTTGTAATGCTATTAGGCGCGGCCATAGCTGAGACATCAGGTATCTTGTCTTTAGTTATAGGCTTGATATTCTTATTTGCAAATCCTTTTACTAGTCAACTAGGAAGTACTTCTATGATCGTTGTAGGAGCATCGGCAATAGGTGCTGGTTTAGCGATGATAGCGGGTATAGGACCTGGTATTGGACAAGGATATGCAGCTGGTAAAGCGACAGAGGCAGTTGGAAGAAGACCAAAATTACAATCTCAAGTAACAAAAACTATGGTACTTGGGCAAGCCGTTGCACAGACGACGGGAATTTACGCATTGATTATCGCATTGATATTGATGTACGTAAATGTATTTAGTTAAAAATCAATAGGATGATTAAGGAGGAAACGAATATGGAAACTGGAATTACAGGTAATGATCTTATTTTAGCAGCATCAGCAATCGGTGCAGGTTTGGCAATGATAGCAGGTATAGGACCTGGTATTGGACAGGGATACGCAGCTGGTAAGGGTGCAGAAGGTGTTGGTAGACAACCAGAAGCACAAAGTGATATCATCAGAACAATGCTTTTAGGTGCTGCTGTTGCAGAGACAACTGGTATCTATGGACTTATCATTGCACTTATTCTACTATTTGTTAAGCCATTAGTAGGCTAATATAGCCTTTTAGGGCCAGCAAATATTGGAAAGGAGGCAAAAGCATGTTAATGAATGCATCAGAAACAGTGAGACAATATGCTGAGCTTGTTGGTATTAATCCAGATAATTTTTTAATGCAGATGGCAAATACCATTGTTCTATTCTTGCTTTTGAGACACTTCTTATTTAAGCCTGTGACAGAGCACATGGCGAACAGAACTAAGAAAATAGAAGGCAATATTCAAGATGCTGACCGCTTGAAAAAAGAAGCACAGGATCTAAAAGCTGATTATGAGCACAAAATTGCTCAAATCAAAGAAGAAGGACAAGAGCTTATCAGAGAAGCTACTAGAAATGCAAATGCCAAGCGTGATGAAATCATCAAAGAAGCTAATGGCGAAGCAAAATCTATAATAGATAGAGCTGAATTAGAAGCTAAGCGAAGCATGGACAAAGCACTAGACGAGTACAAAAAAGAAATCGTAGCTATGACACTTCACACTACAGAGCGTTTTATCGATGTTAAATTAGACGATCAAGGACACGAGAAGCTTATAAATGACTTCTTGGGAGACTTGGAGGATAGCACATGGCAAAATTAGTTGCAAAGCGCTATGCCGTTGCGTTTTATGATTTAGCAAAAGAAGAAAATGCTCTAGATAAATGGTACGAAGAATTAAGTGTGATTGTGAAAAGTTTTTACGATGAAAAAGAATTTATGACTATGATGGCATCGCCTCAGCTAAACACACAAGAGAAAAAAGATCTTGTTAAGAATATTTTGGAAGGAAAAGCTGATAATTCAGTGCTAAATCTTATTGAATTACTAATCGACAAAGGCCGATTTGGAATATTTGATGATGTATTTGCAGAATTTGAAGTTCTTTACTTAGAAGAAAAAAATATTTTACATGCAAAGGCTTATTCTGTTGTTCCACTTACTGAGGACAAGTTGACACAATTAAAGAATGTCTTAGAAAATAAACTCAATAAAAAAATTGAAATCGAAAATGAGATTCAAAAGGATCTTGTTGGCGGAGTGATGCTTAAGATTGGAGATAAGATCATCGATGGAAGTATCAAGCGTAGACTTGAGCTTTTGAGAGATGAATTACTTACAGCAAAGCATTAGCATTAAACTGCACAGGCAGTAACAAAGAGATAAGGGGTGAAACGTAGATGAACCTTAGACCTGAGGAAATTAGTTCGGTAATAAAGGATCAAATCAAAAACTATGACAAGAAACTTGACGTAGTTGACGTTGGAACCGTTATGCAAGTTGGGGATGGTATTGCCAGAGTTCACGGCCTTGAGAAATGTATGGCTGGAGAGCTTTTGGAATTACCGGGTGGCGTATTTGCCATGGCACTTAACCTTGAAGCGGACAACGTTGGTTGCGTGTTGCTTGGATCAGATAAAGGCATCAAAGAAGGCGATACAGTAAAGCGTACAGGAAGAATCATGGAAGTTCCAGTTGGAGATGCTATGGTTGGTCGTGTAGTAAACGCTTTGGGACAGCCTATAGATGGTAAAGGTCCAATCAATACAGATAAACACAGACCTATTGAGGCAGTAGCTTCAGGGGTTATTTCTAGAAAGTCGGTATCCGTACCACTTCAAACTGGAATCAAAGCGATTGACTCTATGGTTCCAATCGGACGTGGACAGCGTGAGCTTATAATCGGAGACCGTCAGACTGGTAAAACAGCAGTAGCTATAGATACTATCTTGAACCAAAAAGGACAAGATGTAATTTGTATCTACGTTGCGATTGGACAAAAGAAATCAACAGTTGCAAAACTTGTTGAGACTTTTGAAAAAGGTGGAGCGATGGATTATACAATCGTCGTATCTGCAACAGCAAGTGAAATGGCACCACTTCAATACCTAGCACCATATGCAGGTGTTGCAATGGGTGAAGAATATATGTACAACGGAAAAGACGTATTGATAGTATACGATGATTTATCAAAACATGCGGTAGCTTATCGTACAATGTCATTACTACTTCGTCGTCCGCCAGGACGTGAAGCGTATCCAGGTGATGTATTCTACTTGCATTCAAGATTATTAGAGCGTGCAGCTAGACTTGACGAAGCGTACGGTGGTGGTTCTATCACAGCCTTACCAATCATCGAGACTCAAGCTGGGGATATATCGGCATTTATCCCAACAAACGTTATCTCAATCACAGATGGACAGATATTCCTTGAGACAGAGCTTTTCGCAGCAGGTCAGCGTCCAGCGATCAATGCGGGTCTTTCTGTATCTCGTGTTGGTGGTTCTGCACAGATTAAGGCGATGAAGAAATTCTCTGGTACTCTTAAACTTGAGCTTGCTCAATATAGAGAACTTGCAGCATTCTCTCAATTTGGTTCAGACCTTGATAAAGAGACAAGTGAACGTCTTGCTCATGGTGAAAAAATCATGAAGATGCTTAAGCAGGGACAATACAAACCTTATAAAGTAGAAGATCAAGTTATGATTATATACGCTATGACTAAAAAACACCTAAAAGATATCGACGATATAGCTGGATTTGAAGCTATGTTCTTGGATTTCATGGCAAATCACTATCCACAGGTTGGAAAAGAAATCGTTGAAACAGGAAAACTTTCTGATGAAATGGAAAAAATCCTTATCCAAGGTATTGAAGAAGCAAAAGCTGCATTCAATAAATAGAGGATAGGATGTAAATTTCGAAGGAGAGGAGGGTGTCATATGGCTGAAAGCATGCAGGATATAAAGCGAAGGATCAAAAGTGTTGAGGGTACAAAAAAGATTACTAAGGCTATGGAACTCGTTGCGAGTGCTAAACTTAGAAAATCAAGAGAATTACTCGATCAAACTAGACCTTATTATAAGACTATAGTAAAGAGTATTCAAGAAGTACTTAGCAACACCAAGGGAGTTCGCCATCCTATGTTAGTCGAAAGAGAAGTAAAGCGTGTTGCCTATATCGTAATTACAGCAGATCGTGGTCTTTGTGGTGGTTACAATGCCAACATATTAAAGATGACAGAGCATCATATAGCAGAAAATGCTACAAAAGAGAATGTAGATCTTCTAGTAGTTGGTCAACGCGGTAGAGATTTCTTTAAAAGACGTGGATATAATTTGATAAATTCTTATCTACACATATCTGAAGAACCTACTTTTGCGGATGCGTCTCGAATCAGCAATGAGATTGTACGATTGTATGAAGCGGGAGAAATAGATGAAGTGTATTTGTCATACACTAGATTTGACAGTACTATATCGACTACACCTAATACGGTAAAATTGTTACCGGCAGAGAGTGTTGAATCAGAGAAAGTAGAATTAGAAGAAGACGAAGAATTAACAGATCAAGTACTCTATGAGCCGTCACCAGAGGCAGTACTTAGCTACTTGATCCCTAAATATATCAAGAGTTTCATTTTCGGTGCATTATTAGAATCATCGTCAAGTCAGCAATCTGCTCGTCGTTTAGCGATGGAAAGTGCGACTGATAACGCTGAGGAAATGATCAGTGACTTGAAACTTCACTACAATAGAGCTCGTCAGGCTGCTATTACCCAGGAAATCTCGGAGATTGTTGGTGGAGCAGAGGCTCTCAATTAGAGAGAATACAGATTAGCTCAGTTCTAGGAGAACATGTAGAACATAAAAGAAAAGGAGTGAACTAAATGGCCGAAAAAAATATCGGGAAAATCGTACAGGTTATCGGGCCGGTACTCGATATTCAATTCGAAGCGGAGAAACTCCCAAACTTGTTGAATGCCATTGAAATAGACAATGATGGAAAGCGCTTAGTTGCAGAGGTAGCTCAGCATATTGGAGATGATACAGTACGCTGTATCGCAATGGATGCAACAGACGGATTGGTTAGAGGACATGAAGCGGTAGATACGGGCGCCCCTATTACGGTACCTGTAGGAAAAGCGACATTAGGTAGAATGTTTAACGTTTTGGGAGATGCAATAGATGGAATTGAAGATCCTAAAAGTAAAGAAACATCACCTATTCATAGAGAAGCACCTAAGTTCGATGAGCAGCAAACATCGACAGAAATATTTGAAACTGGAATTAAAGTAATTGACCTTATTGCGCCATATTCAAAAGGTGGTAAAATCGGTCTATTTGGTGGAGCCGGTGTTGGTAAAACTGTAATTATCCAGGAATTGATTCACAATATCGCTTCAGAGCATGGTGGTAT